>JBDTMM010000221.1:0-4737 GCA_039934275.1 Flavitalea sp.
CAACGCAACACCCCAATAGCGGTAGACACGTATTACATCGTTCCTAATAAATGCACGGAGTGCCAGGGATTTCATGAAGAGCCCCAATGCGCCGCTGTTTGTCCTGTCGATTGCTGCATTCCCGACGAAATGTACCGTGAAACCGTTGACGAACTGTTAGCGAAGAAAGAAAAATTACACGTATAAGCTTCCACAATGGGTGTAAAGCCAGTAATCGCTTTTGTTACAGGAGGATATTCTTCTGAATCAGTGGTCTCTTACAAAAGTGCGGTCACTATCGAGAACCATCTCGACAAAGAAAAATACGACGTTTATAAAATCGATATCACACCTTCTGGATGGATATATGAATTTGCAAACGGCAAAGTTCTAATAGACCAGAATGATTTCTCCATTCTGGTTTCAGGAAAAAAGATATGGTTTGATGCAGTGCTGATTGGAATACATGGCACGCCAGGGGAGGATGGAAAATTACAGGGCTATTTCGACCTGCACAACATTCCTTATACTTCTTGTGATGCCGCCACATCGGCCATCACCTTCAATAAAAGATATACGGTTGCCGTGGCTGCCTTTTCGGGCATACATACCGCAAAATCATTGCACATTTTCCGTGAAGCGGCAATTTCACCAGCAGAAATTGTTAAGCAGGTAAAATTCCCGGTGTTCGTAAAACCCAACAACGGCGGATCGAGCATTGGCATGAGCAAAGTGTCGGATCAAAAGGATCTTGCCGAAGCATTGGAAAAAGCTTTTAAGGAAGACAGCCAGGTATTGGTAGAAGAATTTATATCGGGAAGAGAGTTTACCGTTGGCGTTTTCCGGTCCGTTTCGGGCATCACCGTATTGCCCATCACCGAGGTGACCACCCAAAATCAATTCTTCGACTTCGAAGCAAAATATCATGGGAAGAGCCATGAAACTACACCGGCCGACATCCCGGAGATGCTTGCAGAAAAAATAAGCATCACCGCGAAACAGGTTTTTAACATTTTCAATTGCCGCGGCGTGGTACGCATCGATTTTATTTATAATGAAGAGGCGCAGCAGCCTTATTTACTGGAGATTAATACCATTCCCGGGCAAAGTGAAGCGAGTATAGTGCCACAACAGGTGAAGGCGATGGGATGGACCCTTACCGAATTTTACTCTTCGCTTATAGAAGACGCACTGTCGAGGAAACACAAATAATTCTTTACTACATTAGCGTCATATTTGGCCATAGGCAGCGGTCATCACTTAAACAAAAAATACTTGTTCAAATTCATCACCAGCAAGCCGCTTTGGATCAATATCCTTTTCGGAATTGTTTTGATATTTATCCTGCTTTTTGTTTTTTTACTGTCCCTTGATTTTTTTACAAGGCACGGTAAAACACTTACTATTCCTACAGTAATGAACCTGTCGCTCGCTGATGCCGAAAAAACACTGAAGGCACAGGGTTTTGAGATCGAGATACAGGATTCTATTTATTCAGATACTGCGGCGCCGTTATCCGTATTAAGGCAATTTCCCGAAGCTGATGCCGTAGTAAAACAAAACCGCACAGTCTATTTAACGATCAACCGGGCAGTTGCTCCCCAAATTGATATGCCCAATCTTGAAGGCATGAGCTTTAGGACCGCTGTACTTACGCTGAGACAATACGGATTGAAATTAAAGGATACCGTTTTTCGTCCCGACTTTGCCAAAAACTCGGTGCTTGAACAGCAGTACAATGATGCGAGAATAAAACCAGGTACCAAAGTTGCCATGGGTAGCGAAATACTTTTGGTGCTAGGTAGTGGACTAGGCCAGGATGAATTTAATGTTCCTGACCTTTTTTCTTTACAATACAGCGAAGCAATCACCATGCTCGAATCGATCGGACTGAGTGCTGGAGCCATTGTTCCCGATAAAGACGTGCACGACACCACCAACTCCTATGTGTACCGTCAAAGCCCCGACCGCCAGACCTTTGATGGAAGGATGAATAAAATACGCCCCGGGCAAAGTGTGGATCTATGGTTGAGCAGTCAGAAGCCAATAAGGCAATCAGATTCAACAGCAGTAAAAGCCCCTGATAATACAAATTAAATTATGGAAAACATTTCTGTACAGGAAGTCAGCACAAGATTGCAGTCCGGAGAAAAATTACACCTTGTTGATGTAAGAGAACCCGATGAAAATGCAGACTTCAATATCGGCGGAATTTTATTGCCGCTTGGAGCCATCTATTCCATGCAGCTCGAAAGCATTGAAGACTTCAAAGAAAGTGAAGTGATAGTATATTGTCGAAGCGGTAACAGAAGCCTTCAGGCTGCTCTTTTCCTCGAAACGGCAGGATTTAAAAATGTAAAAAACCTGGCTGGTGGAATGAACGAATGGAAGTCCATCGTTTTATTATAGATCTATATTCAATGCGAACATAAAGTTGGTGACGGCCATCGGGAAATAATAATTCTGCGTTTGCGTAATTCCGCCTTCGAGGTAACTGTAGGTATAACCATTCGCTTCATATTTTTTATTGAATACATTATTCACCTGGAGAATCAATTGCGTTTTATTGAAGAGATGGTTAGGAATAGTATAACTCATTCGAGCGTCTTCTGTAAAATAAGGATCGAGGCTTCTGGATTTCAGCGAACTATTATCGAGGTATTGCCTGCTGACATATTTTGAAAGAAAATTCAGCTCGAAATTTTTACAAGGTTTGATATTGATCGATGCGCCACCCACAATATCGGGCGAGAATGCGATGTCGGATAATGCGTGGAAAACAGATTTCTGTCCACCATTATCATAGTCGTCAAAATATTCGGTATAATTTTTCACCTTGTTCCTGCTCAAAGCAATATTTCCACCAATATCTAATATGCGATTCACAGAAATGCGCCCTAATAATTCAATTCCCTCGCGATAACTGTTTGGAATATTTGTGCGGGTGTAGGCACCCACATCATTTATTTTTCCTGTAGGAATCAACTGGTCTTTGTACTTCATGAAATAAATATTTGCCGATGCCGACCAGTTATGCGCCTTCTTTTCATATCCTGCTTCAACGTCGTGCATTTTTTCTGATGTGGGTTGTTGTGTTGCTCCGGCTTCAAAATCGTCCCTGTTCGGTTCTTTTGCCGCGTAAGACCACGATGCATACAAACGGTTGTTGCCGGTGGTGAATGACAAACCCAGCTTCGGGTTTACAAAATTGTATTTATTATTGATGATCAAAGTCGGGTTCTTGCGAAACCCCCCGAGGTAATAATTAATATAGCGGTATTGTATATCCACAAATATTTCTAACCCTTTTGAAATATTGCGTTGCAATTTTGTATAAGTATTAATATCTGTTTTGTGTGCGCGAAGGTCGTACCACCTGTAATCTACCGGAACGCCTGCAAAGGCCCAGGGTATTTCGCCGTAGTGATGTCCATTGTACCTGTTCCATCCGCCACCAATAGTAAATTGTGTTTTCGCTTCTTTGTATTGTAACGAAATAACCTGTCCGAAATATTTATTATCGAGCCAAAGCCGTTGTACCAGATCTGTTTGCCTAACCGTATCGGAGCCGCTTATGAAATCGGGCAAGCCAAAATCTCCAAGAGTTTTGGATGACTTATAATTTTCATAATATCCTTTCCCGGGGGTAAGAAACAATGCGGTATTAAAAGATAATTGATCAGAAAACTTGTGATTAAAAAATGCCTGGAAATGATCCTGTAGATAATTATCGGTTTCGTTATTATATGGCGTGCCTGGTTTTTCGGTACCGGAATAATTTTTTGTTCGGTTATTTTCAAGATCGGATTCAGGGATGCCGTTCCACGCCTGGTATGTTTTTTCTTTTCCGCTAATAACATTTATGCGTAGCGAACTTTTTTTCGTGAGGTATGCACCCGATAAATAAAAGGAATGGAGATCGGTAGCAGCTCTTTCTATATACCCATCACTCGATAATTTTGAAAGCCTTGCATCAATTGTAAAGTGCCCATTAATTAATCCGGAGCCAGTTTTTACTGTATTTTTCCAGGTGTTGAATGAGCCATAAGTATTATTGATCGTCGCGTATGGCGACATGTTCACTTCATTGGTACTGAAATTCATAGTAGCACCAAAAGCGCCTGCGCCATTTGAAGAGGTGCCTATACCGCGCTGCACCTGTATGTCGTTCACCGATGACGCGAGGTCGGGAAGATTAACAAAAAATAATCCCTGCGATTCCGCATCGTTGTATGGAATACCATTAATGGTCATATTGATTCTTGTAGCATCAGAACCCCTTATCCGGATGCCCGTATAGCCCACTCCGTTTCCTGCATCAGAATTAATCACTACCGATGGAAGCTGGTTAAGCAAATATGGAAGGTCTTGCCCGAGGTTCGTTTTTTCTATATCTTTTTTAATGATGGTTGATTTTGCGAACGGTGCATTTTCTGATGCGCGGATGGCGATCACTTCCACGGGTTCGAGATAAAGCGCAGAACGCTTCAATGAATCTTCGTAAACAGGATCATTTTTTTGTGCAAAAAGAAAAATGGGAACTGCAGAAAGTAGAAAGCCTAAGATTTTTTTCATTTCCGGTGTTTTGTACATCAGTCACCGGGGCAAAAAATTCTAAAATGAAGCGTTGTGTCTCCCTTCGCAGGCATTATCCTGGCAGGTTCAACGGGTATCATCTCAGCCGGCCTTTCGGCCAAGCACCCCGGGAATGTGAAGCAGTTCCTGAATTCAGGAACTGCTTCAAAGATAAGAACTAAA
>JBDTMM010000222.1:0-4692 GCA_039934275.1 Flavitalea sp.
CTTTCACTAAAAGTTCTAAAGTAATTAGTGGTGGTCCAGCTCAGATGTAGTATTTGTTTTTAAAACTTTGTACAAAAAATAGTACCCACGAAATTAAAACCTTCGTGGGTTTTTTATGCAGCTTTGTCTTTTTTATCGTGTTTTACTTTCTCATCATGATTTTTACTGAATTTTTTAAGCTCAATAACATTTGAATTTTGGGCATAAATCAGGCTTCGAAACAGGGAATTGCTTTTAACTTTACCGTTGTAATTGGTCTGAAAATTATAATGACAAGTATACTTCTGGTAGAAGATGATCATGAGATCATCAAGTTGCTCAATATGAATTTAACTATTCCTTCTTTCAGGCTTAGCTCGTGCAGGTATGGGGAGGAAGCGCTGGACAAGTTGTCATCTGAAAAATTTGATCTTATTATCTTGGATATCATGCTGCCGGGTATTGATGGAGTTGAAGTCTGTAAAAAGATCCGGGAAAAAGATGACCTCACACCTATATTGATGCTTACTTCGCGCTCTGAAGAACTTGATAAAGTATTGGCGCTTGAACTTGGTGCTGATGACTATGTTACCAAGCCATTCGGAATAAAGGAATTAATAGCACGCATAAAAGCTTTAATAAGAAGATCTGATACAAGTGACAACAGGCAGGTACACCAGCCTTCGTCTATAACCTTCCGGAATATTACTATTGAAAGTGATAAAAAAAAGGCGAATATATCAGGAAAGAGATTGGATCTGACTCCAAAAGAGTTTGACATCCTGTTGCTTCTGGCGGCTAACCCGGGCAAAACATTCAGCAGGGTGGAATTATTACAGCAAGTTTGGGGATATTCTTTTTCAGGATATGAGCATACCGTAACTGCCCATATTAACCGGTTGCGGATAAAAATTGAGCCAGATATTGATAATCCGATATATATTTTAACATCCTGGGGTACAGGTTACAGATTTGCAGATGAAAACAAAGAAATTTAATCCTTTCAGAAGAGTTACCCTGTTCATTTTTATACTGATCGCATCATTAAGCGTGTTTTTTATCGGTATAACCTATTTAGCCGCTACTAACTTTTACCAGGCAAGCACCCAAAACCTTAATAGGAATGTTGCATCCTATATTGCAGAATTCGCCTCCCCGTTCGGTCCCAATGGTATAAATAAAGCCAAAGCTGATTCTGTATTTGAGAATGCAATGGTGATCAGCCCCGGCGCGGAAATTTATTTTCTTGATACAACAGGTAAAGTAGTTTCCTTTTATGCCGAGAGGAAGGAAATTAAAAGCTGGTTGGTTCCGCTGGATAACATCCATAAGCTTATCAAAGAACAGGGAAGAATATATATCAAAAACCTTGATCCCAAAGATCCTTTACATCCTAAGATATTTTCCGCGTCAGAGGTCTATGATCATAATAGGCGCAAACTGGGTTACATCTACGTAATTATCGGAAGCCTGAAATACCGCGATGTAAGTGATATGCTGTTTGACAGTCATGTGGGTTATCTTGCTGCTGAAGCATTTACGATCATTATATTATTATCCATTTTAATCAGCTTATTGTATATCAGGTATTTGAAAAAGGGGTTCAATTCTATGATCACGGTTCTCGAAAACTTCGAGCATGGTGATTTCGATGCCAGGTTTTCGATCAGGGATCATGATGAAATGCTTCAGGTGAAGCAGGCATTTAACAAAATGGCCGATCTTCTCAATCACAATTTCAATAAATTAATAAAGTCGGAGAAGGAGCGAAAAGACTTTATTGCCAATATTTCACACGATCTGCGGACTCCTCTTGCTGTGGTCAGAGGTTTTATAGAAACCCTTATCATTAAACAGGAAGGCCGTGAATTAACAAAAGAACAGCAGCAGGAATACCTTGAACTGAGTGCCACCAAAATTCAGCAGGTTGAAAAAATGGTCAGGCAATTGTTCGAATTATCCAGGATGGATTCGGCCGAATTTGAGCCAAAGAAAGAACCTTTCATTTTTTCAGAGATCCTGCAGGAATGTATCAATGCCTCTTTAATCGCAGCCTCATTAAAAAATATTTCAATCGATTATAAGGAGAGCATCAATAATGTATGGATTAATGCGGATATCAGTATGATGGAAAGAGTAGTTCAAAATCTGATAGATAATGCCATTCATTATACTCCTGAAAACGGAGAGATCAAAGTTGACCTTCACCCACAAGCAGGATCTGTTATTTTTACTATTCAGAATTCAGGAGAGGCACTGTCCCGGGAATTAATAGATTGGATGAATACCGTTGATCATCAAATCGTTTCCTTAAAGCCTTCAAAAAAGGGTCTTGGATTAAGTATCATTAAAAAAATATTGCACCTCCATGAATATCCTGTTTCCGTCAAGTCTGATAAAAACAGGAATAGTATATCTTTTCTTATGCCGGTTTATGATAGCAAAACTTTCTCATCCCGATACGAATAAAATAGATGAGTTATTAAAGCTTATTCTTGAAGCAATGCACCTGAACGCAAAATCTCAATAGATTGCTTCTAATCCATTTCAGAAATTTTTATTTAAATTCTATTCTGGGGGATAACAATGAAATATCTTGATGCAGTGAATCTTCAATGTTGTTTCCTATACCTTATCAGCGAGTACATTTTTTAAGGATTAATCTTAGCCATAGCTGTAAAGCGAATCGCTCAAGCATACCCATAAATGCAAAAATCCTTATTAATTGCTTATTAATAAGGATTTATACATTTAATAGTACCCCAGACGGGAGTTGAACCCGTACAACCGTTTCGGGTTACTGGATTTTAAGTCCAGCGCGTCTACCAGTTCCGCCACCAGGGTATACTGCACTTTCGTGGCTACTAAAAAAAAATCCAAACACGGGGTTTGGACTTTTTCTGGAGCGAAAGACCGGGCTCGAACCGGCCACCCCGACCTTGGCAAGGTCGTGCTCTACCAAATGAGCTACTTTCGCTTTTTGTCGCCGAAGCTTAAAGAACTTTTATTAATTAGGACGGCAAAGATAACCATCCCTGACTCCCGGCAAAAATTTTTGTGGCTTATTTGTACTTTGGAGTGTATAGCGTATTGTCTGGAACCTCCACCTCAGGTTTACCCTTATAATGGTGAGTATACAAACTATAACAACCGCCTAATAACAGCGCCATTACACAAAAAACCTGCAGGTAAAACAAAAAAACCGACGAGTTCACCCAATTGTGTGCGAAATCCTTTTCGCGATAATCCTTTTCCTGTGTTTGATCCATGCTGCTTAAGTTGCCCTGCAAAAGTAATGGTTCATTTCAAAATATCAGATTTTACTGCCAATAATTTCACTGAACCGCGTTTTTCTTTTGATAAAATGTTTCCACACGATACTCCCATGGTAATAACCTTTCAAAACCACCCGTTTTTGCCCAATGCCGCTATTGCTACTACTATTTTTCATCAGCCATCCTATAAATGAAACGTGTGCATTGAACACCGCAACAAAATACCTGCCCTCGCCAGCAAACAACGATTTAAATGCCGAAATCGCATCCAGTACAAACCGGTATGGGATCTTCCACCACGATTCTGAAAAGGGCATATTCTTCGACATCATCACCAAATTGTTTCTGAAATTGAGATACACCTTCCTCGAATTGCCTTTGGGCAAAGTTCCTCCGCCCACATGGTAAAGTACCGAAGCCGGACAACTGTAAACAGCATACCCCATCAATTGTAAGCGCCAGCAGAAATCGATCTCCTCCTGGTGAGCAAAAAAATATTCATCCAGTCCGCCTAGAGCATGGTATAATGGTGCCCTTACAAACATCCCCGCACCACTCGCCCAAAATATAGGTGCAACCTCATCATATTGCCCTTTGTCCATTTCACAATGGTCAAATATCCTTCCTCTGGCGAATGGGTAACCAAACCTGTCGAGCCACCCGCCACAGGCGCCTGAATATTCAAAACTTGTACGGTTGCCATACTGCAATAATTTAGGCTGGCAGGCGCCGATATTTTTATCATTCTCCATCAACGCTACAACCGGTTCTATCCACGCTGGTGATACTTCCACATCGGAGTTCAGCAACACGTAATAATCAGCGTTTACCTGCTTCAGCGCTTCATTGTATCCCTTTGCAAAACCATAATTCTCCTTCAGCAAAATCAACCTCACCTGCGGATATGCAGCATTTAAAAATGAAACGGAATCGTCTGTAGATCCGTTGTCGGCAACAACAATGCTGAAATTGGTATAGGTGGAAGCGGCTACTGAAGGAAGGAATTGCTCGAGGTATTTGCGGCCGTTCCAGTTTAATATAACTATGCTTACGTGTGGTATCAAGGGCAACCTTCAGAATTATTGAAAAAAGAAAGCACACAAAGGAACGCTTTTTATAAATTAGTCGAATGATTCAACCGCTATTTAATTGGAAAACCGGCCTGGCACTGATAGCAATCGCCATAGTTAGCGGAACCATATTATCCCCTTCATCTCCAGCAGTACCCGACCCTGGGTCTGTGTCGTCATCGCGCTCACCATCACTTGCGATGCGTGAGCTGGTCGACCGACACCGCCGCGATGACCAGAACGCCGGTGATCAGCACCTGATAGGTCGATTCGACACCGAGCAACTGGAGGCCGTTGCGGAAGACACCGACGATCAGCACACCGATCAGTGTGCCGAGGATGCTGCCGCGACCACCGAAGAGGCTGGT
>JBDTMM010000223.1:0-4673 GCA_039934275.1 Flavitalea sp.
CATTGCTTTTTCCAATTGCACCAATCCTTCTTTTGATTTACCCATTGCAAAAAATACTGCGCTGAGATAAAAATTAAATATGGGTTTATTGTCGGTATGTTTCATTGCGGCAGCAATCTGATCAAGCGCCTCTTCATAATATTTACCAGTATATAAGCACCTGATGAGTGCCTCCCAGCTTGAAATGTTCTTTGGCCGCTGAGCAACTACGTTTGAAAAATACTGGATCGCTTCTTTATATTCACCCAACTGCATCTTGCATTCGCCCATTGCAAGATTGTATTCGGGTTGAAGGCGATGCATCTGCAAAGCGGTTTGTAACTGCTTTGCACCCGTGCTCCAGTGCCCTTCATTTATATAGGTACATGCGATTTTGTAAAAGAGCTTGCTATCCTCCTGGTTCAGGTGAGACGCCTTCCTGTAATAGAACCTTGCCTGTGCGTAATTTTTTAACCGGTCGTAGCAATGACCGATGGCTTCATAAATTACATCCTCTGGCCGCGACAATTCAAGCACGCGCTCCAATGCCTCGATCGCATCCTTGTATTTTCTCAACCGGATGTAGGCATCTCCCATGTTGCGGTACGCATAATCGAACTTTTCATCAATGGCCACTGCATATTTATAAGCGTCGATAGATTTCTCGTATAGTTTTAAACCCTGGAATCCCGCACCAAGGTTGAACCAGGCGAGTTCGCTGTAAGGAAATTCGTCGATGATGTGTTGATGAAGCGTAATGCTTTCTTCGTTGCGGCCGGTGAAGTCGGTCCAGAAGCAGATTTTGTAAAGTGCCTCTTCATTATTAGGGTCCTGTTCCAGTATCAGCTTGAGGCAATCGAATATTTTATCAAATTCTTCATAGTCGTCATATACGTCGGCCAGTTCGAAAAGCATTTCTATGCGTTCCTGCCCTTCGAAAAGTACAAGTGCGTTTTCGAGGAGCTCCACGGCTTTTTCGGGTTGGTCGAGGGCGAGGTAGGCGTCGGTTTTAAGAATATACAGGTTGATGTCGTTGCTGTCTAGCAACTCGGCGTGGTTGAGCACATCCAGGGCTTCGCGATACTGGCGAGTGGCGATGAGGAGGTCGGCCTTCTTAACGTGCAGCATGGCGGAGTAGGGATATTGCTCTAAACCCAGTTCTACGGCCTCAAGTGCTTGTGGAATGTCCTCAACGTCATCAAAATAGTCTACAATTTTCTCAAAAGCGTCCTCTTCCAGAAAAGAGTTGCTGCGACCCGCGCGAAGGTTTTGAAATTGCTTCAAAAGCGCTTTTAGTTCGTCCTTGTCTTCACCAAATGAATGATCTCTCATGTGCGTAATGAAGGGTTTACGTAATCTAAGTCATCCTCGTGAGTAAAAAAATTAATTTTAACTATTTAAGGCCAATTCCTTCATTTAAGCAACTGATCCTCAGATTAAACCGTTTATATAGAAAAGACGTGAAAGTATTCCTAAAGATTCTGGAATAGGGTTAAAACTATCTTAAATTATTTTACGTATCTTGCATCAATATGGGTAGAATATTTACGCTCAAACTAAACCACATGTTAAAAAAATCGGTAATCAGTGCTACCATGCTTTGCATAGTAATCATTGCCATTGCAAGCAGCGGAGGTGGGAAAAAGCGTTCATCTATACCAAATCCCGTATTTACTCCACTCCGCTCTACGGGTAACTTTTCTTTAAGGTCAAAATCGGATTATGCAGGAAGCCAGATGTTCATGAGAGTGAATACGCCTACTTCTAATTTGTATAAATCGGTAATTACTTATCAGAAAGGAAATACCATTTATGTGTTGCCTTCGCAGTACAGGCTTATTGCACCTTCAAAATTATCCTTCAGGTCAAATCTGAATGTGATTGATTTAAAGATCAGGCTGAATAGGTAATGGTATCGATTTAAATTAAGTTCATACGCTGTTAAGGTCTGCTTCTGATTGTTCGCGACGAATAATCATTAGCTCAAATTCACCATTGAATTTGAGAACTATTTCTATTTATTCATTGTAAGAAATGGGGAGTTGCAGTATCGCTTTGGCAATCCTTTACTTGTCAGTTTTAATCTTTTGGCTTTCGCCATAGCTCATTTCGCGGTACCCGCTAGTAGGTATGTCAAACTTCGATACCGGTACTGGATTCATATTAATTTTAGATACCGTATATTTTATCGTGAGCTTGGGTTGCGAGAGTTCATATTCGAGTGGTAAGCCATTAAGATTGCGAAAGTGATAATCGTACTCCTTGTTTTCAGGAACGATATCTGGAGTGTAATACACCAAAAATGAGGTGCCATCATTCATCTTCGCTTCGGCCTTTATACATTTATACCCCGCAATTTCTTTCGTTTCGCCTGTATTCACAAAAGTAATTCCCTCGTACCGGGAATTCTTTTTATGAAAATCTTCAGCAGTCATTCTTATCAATAATTTCTGGCCGCTCACTTCGCGCAGCACCACAGCAGTACCCGACTTTGAATCATGAATAGTGGTGGAAGAAAACAGCGCACTTACCATTTCGGAACGGCTCATATTTCCTTTAAGGTAAATAGTAGTAGTGGCTCCGTCGAAAGCATCGGCCATTTTCGGCTCTGCATTACCGGTAGTAACCGACGCATCGTATACAAGCGTTAGTTCAGAGATCTTTTTTTGTGCGTGCACGTTGAGGTACAGGGTACATAAAAAAGCTAGTAGTAAAGTGGGTTTCATTGTGGTAAATATAATATAAAGACGCACAATTGCCTACTAACGTTGTATGGGTTTGTGACAAGGTTTCACGCAAAGGAGCAAAGTAAGCGCAAAGACGCAAAGGATTATGCAAGATGACTGTATTAGCCTTTGCACCTTTGGGTGAAACCATTCTTAAAATATAATTAACCTTTTTTGGGTTTTGCCTTGGGGTCAGGAAGCTTTTTCTGGCTTTCCTGCATTTGTTCAAAACGCTCCTGCCACTTAGGTTTTATCTTGGGCTTCTTCCTGTTCGCATCGATCTTCGCAAGTATCTTATCATGATCGATGATGTAATTCTGAATAGTAAACTGCAGCACAAGCGTAATCACATTCGACACGGTATAATACCAGGTAAGCGCCGAAGGAAGACTATTGAAAATGAACAATAATATAAACGGAAAAATATAAGGCATGTACTTCAACGCAGGATTATTCTGGTCCGGCGTCATATTCATATTGTACAATGAAATTAAAAAGCTGGTAGCCACCGCAAGCACAGTAAACAAACTCAAATGCGTTCCCAATCCCCACACATGAAATGGAAATTTCGCAATGATGTCATAACTGGAAAGATCCTTCGCCCACAAAAAGCTTTCACCCCTTAACGCAATATTAGAATTAAAGAAACTATACAGCGCAAAGAATATCGGTATTTGCAACAATGCGGGAATACAACCACCAAGGGGGTTCACTCCTGCTTCCCTGAATAATTTCATCTGCTCTACTCCCACCTGCTGCTGGTCGTTACCAAGGCGTGCCTTCATCTTATCTATTTCGGGCCTAAGCGCCTTCATTTTTGCACCACTTAAATAACTGGTGTAAACCAGCGGTGAAGTGAGCAATCGGATAAACAGTGTAAGCAGCATAATTACAATACCCAAACTGATTACATACTGGTGTACAAAATTGAACACCGGCATTACAATATATTTATTAATCGGCCGCACGAATGCATAGAAGTCCCTTCCGAGATTTACTATTTTATCCATGCCTGTTGCCTGGTTCTTCAGTATATTATATTCACTGGGGCCGTAATACAACTGCATCGGCACAGTAGCCATTGCACCTAGCGGCAATTTAGACTGAAGGCTCGCAGTGGTTCGCGCAATACTTCTGGAAGTGTCGGATGTTTCTTTTACCCAGCTCACGTCGCCACCACTAAAAGAATTCTTATTTATTAATGTGATATTAAAAAATTGTTGCGCCACACTTACCCATAATACGGGTTTGTCAAAGTGCCTTGAAGTTTTCGACAACATATAATCGAAGTCGTTGTCTTCATAAAAATCGATATTGGCATGCTGACGTTCGTACACCACATCTTTTTCATGCTGCATGGGTTCCGACTGCCAGGTAAGGTTGAAGGCACCCTGTGTAAGCAATTTATCCGCACCGTTCATTTGCACATTCCAATCCACCATGTAATTATTTGGCTTGATGGTGAACTGATGGATTACCGTTCCACCCGCAACCGCAATCTGGAAAGTGACCGTTTGCGAATTATCGGCATTTTTTGTTACCGTTCCGGGGTTAAAGAATAGTTCTCCCACTTGTGCGGAGGAACCCTGGCCGGTATTTATTGGGTAAGAAATTTTATCGAAGGGCATTCCTGAAAGAATCACAGGCGTGCTGTCGAAGGAGCGATATTTTTTTAATTCAACCCTGCCTGGCTGACCACCTTTTGTAGTGAAAGTAATTTTCAGCACTTCATTTTCAACGGCAACAAATTGTTCATTGGTTTGAGGCGCAGTGGTTATAGTGCCATTTGCATTAACGCGTGAAGTGGTATCGTGTGCAATGCGGAGTGAATCTTGCACCCTTTGAACGGATGCGATAGAATCACCCTCGTGCTGTTTTTGTTTTTGAAGCTCCTGGCTGCTTTTGGTAGATAAAAATAAATAGAAAAATAACAATACGGCTAACAATACAAACCCAATAACCGTATTA
>JBDTMM010000224.1:0-4672 GCA_039934275.1 Flavitalea sp.
CTTTGGGGTTTTCCATAGCGTGGGTGCAAAGATGAAGTAATAGGCAAACATCCATATATCGAACAACCACCACCAGACAAACAGATCTTTTTCATCCAGCTTTTTCATGGCGGTGTAATATATAAACCCCTGCGAAATAAGTCTGATTAAAAAGACAGAAGACACCAGCCGCCAGTCTGTATAAAAAAATGCAGTGATCAGCAATGGGTAAAATAAAAAGTGTGTCGCAGAATATAAACCGAGAAATAATTTATGAAGTGGTCTGTAATATCTGCCGGTAGTATAATGCCTGCCCTTTTGCCGCCGCCAGTCACCAAACGTTTTCTTTGGTTCAGACAATGTGAATGCATCCTTATCTATAACCACTCTTGTATTTTTTTTATTCGCTACCTGATTTATAAAAAGGTCATCATCACCCCCCGGAACATGATTGATCGAACTGAATCCCTTGTTTCTGAAGAACAATGTTTTTTTATAAGAAAGATTTCTTCCCGTACCCATGTACGGTATTCCTGAAAGAGCAAATGAAAAATATTGCAGGGCGGAATGAAAAGTTTCGAAGCGTATTAATTTATTTAATAAGCCGGGTCTTTTATTATAGGCGCCATAACCAAGAACTATTTCGGTATCATCGTGAAAAGCATCCTGCATTTTTGTTATCCAGAATTCGCTCGCGGGTACGCAATCGGCATCGGTCAGTAATACTATCTCGTGTTTTGCCTCTTTTATACCGATTGATAATGGATATTTTTTCCCGGGTATTCCCTTTGCTTCCTGCTCGAGGTTTACAATGTGCAGGTCTTTGAATGTTTTCTTAAATTCATCCAGTAAAAAGCGCGTTTCATCCTGGCTGTTATGATTTACTACAATCACCTGGTGAGTGGAGCTGTAGTCCTGTACAAGCACTCCCGGCAGGTTCCTTGCAAGGTTGGCCGCCTCGTCCCTTGCGCAAACCACAACGCTTACCGGGTGCTGCTGTGATTTTTCCTTATCCTTTGATTTGAAAAATGAAACCCGTCTGAAAAAGAACCAATGAAACGTTAATTGAACTAACGTTACAAAACACAGCAAATAGAAAAGCATCCGCGAAAATAAGGATTTAGTACTTTTGATATTATGGAAGTGAATGATGTTTTGATAGATAAGCTGGCAAACCTTGCCCGTCTTACTTTTAACGACACTGAAAAAGCGGAGATCAGGTCCGACCTTCAGCAAATGATCAGTTTCATTGAAAAATTGCAGGAAGTTAATACCGATGGTGTAGAGCCGCTTTTTCACATGAGTTCACATTCCAATGTTTTACGTGATGACGCCGTTCGCGGTTCCATTACCAGGGAGGATGCGCTTAAAAATGCCCCTGATTCAGACGGAACATTTTTCAGGGTTCCGAAGGTTATTAAAAAATGAGTTCACAAAGCATCATACACCTCGAGCAAATCTATAAAAGTTATTTTATGGGTAAGCAGGCAGTGGACGTCCTTAAGGGGATATCTATGAACATTCAGAAAAATGAGTACGTGGCGCTGATGGGTCCTTCAGGTTCCGGCAAAAGCACGCTCATGAATATTCTCGGCTGCCTCGATTCCCCTACCGCCGGCACTTACGTATTAAATGGCCACGACGTAAGCAAGATGGAAGACGATGCACTCGCAGAGATCAGGAACAAAGAAATAGGTTTCGTTTTTCAACAGTTCAATCTTTTACCAAGAATGAGCGCCCTGGAAAATGTGGCGCTTCCACTCGTTTACGCCGGTATTCCAAAAAAACAACGCATGGAAATGGCCATGGAAGTAGTGAAGAAAGTAGGACTCGAAGACAGGAGTCATCACCGCCCCAATGAACTATCGGGTGGTCAGTGCCAGCGCGTTGCGATCGCACGCGCGATGGTGAATAACCCTTCTATTATCCTGGCCGATGAACCCACAGGTAACCTCGATTCAAAAACTTCCATAGAAATTATGGAAATGTTCAATACTATTCACGAACAGGGAAACACCGTAGTACTGGTTACGCACGAAGAAGACATTGCACGTTATGCACACCGCGTGATACGCCTCCGAGATGGTGTGATTGAAACCGACGTAAAAGGTAAAAAGTTTCTGTATAATAGTGAAAACATCCCCACCTAATCATTCACAATTAACACTTTGCGGATGTCACAAAAGATATACACTAAAACCGGTGACAAGGGGTATACCACTTTAATTGGTGGCACCAGGGTTCCCAAAAATAATTTAAGAATAGAAACATACGGTACTATTGATGAACTGAATAGTTTCATCGGTTTGCTAGGCGACCAGGAAATTGATACCCGCTCGAAAAGTACCTTGAAAGAAATTCAGGACAGACTTTTTACTATTGGATCTTCCCTTGCCTGCGACCCCGGGAAAGAACCAAAAATGAAACTGCCTGATCTTAAAGAAACAGACGTCGAGTTTCTCGAAAAAGAAATTGATTCGATGAATGAGATGTTACCCGAAATGAAGTCATTTATTCTTCCCGGCGGTAGTACACCTGTTTCATTTGCGCACCTGGCAAGATGTGTATGCCGAAGAGCAGAACGCTATGGTGTGAACATGCAGCAACAAGAACTCTTTATTGATCCATTGATAATAAAATACCTGAACCGGTTAAGCGATCATCTGTTCGTATTGGCGCGGTATATCGGCCATGTATCGGGAGTAAAAGAAATTCAGTGGGGGCCGCGGATCAGTACTCATCCTCATTAAAGAAAAAATCATCCTGGCTAGGATAGTCTGGCCAGATATCCTCAATACCTTCATATATCTCTCCCTCATCTTCCAGCTCCTGGAGGTTTTCCACCACTTCGATAGGCGCGCCACTGCGAATCGAATAATCGATCAGCTCGTCTTTAGTAGCCGGCCAGGGTGCATCCTCAAGGTATGAGGCTAATTCAAGTGTCCAAAACATTGTTCCTATTTTAATGGCTTATCCCGAAAGGGATAATTTGCGCAAAAGTAACAGTAAAGCCGAAATATCCAAATCTATCTTTTAAACTTAACGATCCTGAATCCAAATCCTGGTGTTAAAACCCTCATTCCAACGTCAAACGAATGGTTTGTAGTATCTTGGCGCGCATTGAAAGTTATGTTACAAGCCAAGGATATTCACAAACACTACGGTCAGTTATGGGTGCTGAAAGGAGTTGAGCTGGAATTGAGAAAGGGAGAGATCGTGAGTATAGTAGGTCCTTCGGGCTCCGGGAAAAGCACCCTCCTGCATATCCTCGGAACACTCGACAGGCCAGGCCAGGGAGAAATACTGATCAATGGTCAGAAAATGAACGCCCTGAACGACAAACAACTCGCAGCATTCCGTAACAAACATATCGGCTTCGTGTTCCAGTTTCACCACCTGTTGCCCGAGTTTACCGCGCTGGAAAATGTGTGCATCCCTGGATGGATAAATGGAAGAAATAAGAAAGAGGTTTTGGAAAGGGGAAAGCAATTGTTAACCTCCCTCGGCCTCAGCGAACGTTTCGATAATAAACCTGATGCGTTATCAGGCGGCGAACAGCAAAGGGTGGCGGTTGCCCGTGCACTGATCAATGACCCCGAGATCATCTTTGCCGATGAGCCAACGGGTAACCTCGATTCCGCAAACGCTCGCGAACTACACCAGTTATTCTTCAGTCTGCGGGAACAATTCAAACAAACCTTCCTTATCGTTACACATAATGAAGAACTCGCCAGCATGAGCGATCGTGTTCTTCACATGAAAGACGGCAAAATGGCTTAGTGCGCTTAGCGCTTCATTGCGCCCTTTGCGATACTATCTTCACATACCGGATATCGCAAAGAACACAAAGGATACGCGGAGGACGCGAAGAATTACTTCTCCATCTGATCGACAATGGCCTGTGTAACCCCCGTGAAAGAAAACCCTCCATCATGAAATAAATTCTGCATCGTTACCATCCTCGTCAGATCACTGAAGAGTGTTACGCAATAGTCTGCGCATTTTTCCGCAGGCGCATTCCCAAGCGGGCTCATTTTTTCGGCATAGGAAATAAAACCATCGAAGCCCTTAACACCACTGCCGGCAGTGGTTCTCGTTGGAGATTGAGAAACCGTATTTATTCTTACTTTATTTTTTAACGCGAAGTGATATCCGAAACTTCTGGTAATACTTTCGAGCAATGCCTTGGCATCCGCCATTTCATTGTAATCGGGAAAAACCCTTTGCGCCGCGATATAGGTAAGCGCAATAACACTTCCCCATTCATTCATTGCCTCAAGCTCCCACGCAGTGCGCAGCACGCGATGGAACGACATTGCAGATATATCCAGCGTTTTTTGATTAAATCCGTAATCTATTTCAGTATAATGCTTCTGCTTTCTCATATTCACACTCATCCCCACAGAATGAAGAATGAAATCTATTTTGCCACCAAAGTGTTTCATCGACTCTTCGAATAATTTCTTCAGATCATCCATATTCACTACATCGGCACCTATAATGGGGGCCTTAACCAATTCAGCGAGTTTATTAATTTCTCCCATGCGAAGTGCCACAGGTGCATTTGACAATACCAATTCCGCACCTTCTTCATAACACCGGATAGCGGTTTTCCATGCGATTGATTTTTCGTCCAGGGCGCCGAATATTATTCCTTTCTTTCCCTTTAATAAATTATATGACATGCTGAATT
>JBDTMM010000225.1:0-4662 GCA_039934275.1 Flavitalea sp.
GACTTAATGAAATTTAATTGGTCTGCAGTTGTGAGACTCGCCTAAATTCAGACCACGGGCTTAGTTAAAACTATTCACGAATTTTTTATGGTGGGTATAGGCGCAAAAAAACCCATAAAACCGAAGTTCTATGGGTGAAGTGTAGCGGGATGGGGAGTTGAACCCCAGACCTCAGGGTTATGAATCCTGCGCTCTAACCGCCTGAGCTACCCCGCCAGAACGGCCATTTTGCCGATGGGGTGCAAAAATATAAAAATCAACGTGTAATCTGAAATCTATTAAGCTTTAATATATCTTGCCTCACTTACCTCCCGAACACGAAAACCATGACCTATTACCCTACCAGTCAATCCATTCCGCAAACCACTCATCTCCTCCAGCACCTGATCGGACCAAGACCTATTTGTTTTGTGTCTACCATCGATAAAAAAGGATATGTAAACCTCAGCCCCTTCAGTTTCTTCAACCTGTTCTCCCTAAATCCACCTATCGTTATCTTTTCCCCATCCAGGCGGGTGCGCGACAATACAGTAAAACATACGCTTTTGAACGTGCTCGAAGTGCCGGAAGCGGTGATCAACATGGTCACTTACGACATGGTACAACAAGTATCGCTTGCGAGTTCTGAATACGAAAAAGAAGTGGATGAATTTATAAAGTCGGGCTTTACGAAAGAGAATGCAACTCATGTGAAACCCCCAATGGTGAAAGAAAGTAAAGCAAGGTTTGAATGCAAAGTCCTAGAAGTGAAATCACTCGGGGAAAGTGGGGGAGCGGGGCAATTGGTGATCTGTGAAGTGATCTGCGTTCATATTAATGATGAACTCCTGGATAAGGATCGAAAATTAAATCAGCAAGCAATAGCATTGGTCGGGCGACTCGGAGGTGATTGGTACACGCATGTTTCTCCAACGTCTTTATTTAAAGTAGCAAAACCAAATGCAAAAAATGGTATTGGTTTCGATGCACTGCCTGAATCGATCAGGTACAGTAAAATATTAACGGGAAATCATCTTGCGCAACTCGCAAATGTTCACGAACTATCAATAGTAGAAAATGATGGGCATAAAAATCCCGCTGATGAGATAGAAAAAATTCATCAGCGGGCAAAAGAATTATTAGAAGAAGGTCATGTGATGCAGGCCTGGCAATTACTGTTGAAGTAATTAAAACACCCGCTCAAATCTCGAATAGATGGTGGAGCCATTTTTCCATGGCAGGTAAATGATAAAATAATTTTTCCCAATTACCGAGAGCCTGTATTTAAGCGGTTTGTATTCATTGTCGAGAAACTTAAAATAAGCGCCCTTGTCGTCTTTGCCGATGACATATTTCATGTGAAGCACCGCATCGTTCATTCCTTCCATCTTAATGGCGTTCTGATGAATTTCTACGCTGGTGGTATTTTCGATGAAGTCATTAACGTCGTCTTTTAAATACTCACTTACATATCCCCACAATTCCGTTTCGTGTTTTACAACACTGTCGTTATCTATATAATCAATGGGAATGTCTGAGTAGAAATTCTTTAACTGATATTTCCCGGTGATAAAATAAGTGGTGGTGTCGGGGCCGGCAGGAATAGTATCTACCGGTATTTGTAAAGTGTCGACAGGTTTTATTTCCGGGGGTTGCTGCTGTTCCAGACTCAGTTCTTTTGAACAGCTTGCGAGCAATAAAATAGCGAGTGCGCTAATTAAAAAATAAGTACGTTTCATATTGAGGTTTCTGGGTACGAGGGTCCTTTTTTACAAGGTTGAAATGGCCATCCAGAATATCGGAGAGAGTTGGCTGGTTTAGTGCCTGATGCGTGAACAAGATAAAACAAAGAAATAGGTAATGCAAGTATTTGGCGTAATACTACGCGATACTAATTATAAAAATTATGGGTTTTTACGTAACGTTTCAAAAGAATGGCTGAGGAGCAGGAAGTTATAATTCCTTTGAGAGAAAAATAATGTGGCAATACATCCATTTCACCCGATGGTTGAGTAAAGAGAGAATATTAGCGCTAGTTATCGTCCATACAATAGAAGTAAACCGGACTTGGACATTTAACCTTTGACAAGCTGACCTTACAGATATTCAGGCCTTGTTGTACTTTAATGAATTTCAGAATATCAGAAGACAAGATTACTTCAACCAGGAATTTGGATGGATCCTGGAAGATATACCTGATGAAAAGATACTGTAAGCTACGGGCACGATGCATTATAGAAACAGTCTTCTATATTAATCTTGTTTGATTGATTGGCTACCTAACCACTTTATAATTGATGTTTAATCAAACTTTGGTCAGTCTTTACTCTAATCCTTAGTGGTTGGGCAATGGCTAGGGTTAGCCTGGGGTTTGTTAGTTATAAAACCCCAGCCATACCCTAGCCACACCCCAGCCACACCCCAGAATGATAATGCCAGAATTAATCCGAATACAATAGGAAAGAGCAGATTGGTAATGGATGACATTGACCGGCATTTTTCTTAGGAAGTAAAAGGTCACCATAGAGAGCTTATAGATAGTGATGTGATACCCCGTTTATTGCTGTTAACCGATGAAAATTATATTTTGTAAATTTGAAAGATCTGCCGCTTGCCTGATGACCTCCCAGGCCAAATTATCCGTTTACCAACCACCCCAAATGCATTAATACTAACCAATTATTTTCTATGTATTCTACTATTTTTTTAAACAATTCGCTTAAAAGCTGGCTTATAGCCATGTTCATTACGATTATTTTATGCGTAGTGATAAAGATATTCTCTGTCGTAATACTAAAACGGGTCCAGCGCCTTGCCCTTCGCACTACCGGTGCCTTTGATGATTTTTTAATAGCAGTAGTTCAGAAAAAAGGGTTGCCCTTTATGTACCTATTGTCATTTTATAGCGGTCTGCAAACCCTGGAATTTAGTGAGAAGGCTGAAAAAATATTGCATACCGCGTTAATGACATGCATCACCTATTTTATTATTAGCATCTTCATTTCATTTGTCGCTTATTTCTTTATAAGTTATACCAAAAAAAAATCCGCAGAAAGCGAGGAAAACAGGATCAAGCAGGCCAACGGAATACTTTTAATTATAAAATTAATTATATGGTGCGTGGGCGTGGTTTTCCTGATAGGTAATCTTGGCTATAACATTACTACATTAATTACTGGACTCGGCATAGGTGGAATTGCCATTGCGCTGGCTGCCCAGGCTGTTCTTGGGGATTTGTTTAGTTATCTGGTGATATTTTTCGACAAGCCTTTTGAAATAGGCGATTTTATTGTTTTTGAAGATAAAATGGGAACGATAGAATACATAGGAATAAAAACAACCAGGCTAAGGGCGCTTTCGGGAGAACAATTAATTTGCTCCAACACCTTTCTTACAAATTCGAAAGTGCATAATTATAAGCGTATGGAAAGACGCAGAATTGTTTTTTCGTTGGGAGTGGTATATCAAACTTCTTATGATAAAGTCAAAAAGTTGCCGGCGATAATTAGAGAAATCATCCAGTCGCAAGCCGGAACCCTGTTTGACAGGGCGCATTTTTCGGGCTATGGTGATTTTAGTCTGAATTTTGAGGTGGTCTATTTTGTTCTTTCTCCGGATTATAACGCTTATATGGATATTAACCAAGCTATCAACCTGGCCATCTATGAGGCATTCGAGCGGGAACAAATGGAATTTGCCTATCCTTCGCAGACCATTTTTATGAATAAATAATACGCTTATCCCAGCGCATGGCGCACTGCTTTCCAAAAAGAGCCGTAATGGCCAACCCACTACAAATATTCTTCAATTTTAAAATTATTTATGGAATGACTTTTTGGTAATTCGTATCTGTATCGTAATATTGCAATATTAAACTTGCAAACATGGGGGCAACCAAGACAGATCATTTTACCGGCAAACAAAACGCCATTGCAACACTTGCCAAAGCTTTAGGACATCCGGCAAGAATTGCCATCATTGAGTATCTGCTAAAAGTGGACGCTTGCATTTGTGGCGACATAGTAAATGAATTGCCTCTGGCACAACCAACAGTTTCCCAGCATCTGAAAGAATTAAAAAATGCAGGCCTTATCAAAGGTGAAATTGAAGGCAACTCTATTTGCTACTGTATTGACGAAAAAGCATTTCAAAAGCTACAGAATTATTTCACGATCATTTCAACCAAAGTAGAAAACAGAAAATCAAACTGTTGTTAATACTAAAAATTAATTCACATGAAATTATCAGAAATTAAAAAACATCTTGCAACAGTAGAAGATTTACATTTTATATTGCCAACAGGGGTTTATGTTCCGAAACATTTTCACGTTACAGAAGTTGGATTGGTTACCAAACATTTTATTGACTGCGGGGGTACAGTACGCCTTGAAAAAGTGGTAAACTTTCAGCTTTTTGATGCCAACGATGTTGAACATCTTTTAAAACCACAAAAACTATCCAACATCATTGCGCTATCTGAAAACAAATTGGGCATTGGCGATTTAGAAATTGAAGTGGAATATCAATCGGACACAATTGGCAAATACGGTTTGCATTTCAACGGTAAGGACTTTGAGCTTGTGCCAAAACAAACAGCTTGTTTGGCCAGCGATGCTTGCGGCATTCCACCAGCAAAACGAAAAGTTCCATTAGCCGAATTGCAAACAGCTAATCAAAGTGGCT
>JBDTMM010000226.1:0-4661 GCA_039934275.1 Flavitalea sp.
ATCGGGTTTTAATATCAGGGGTAGATGTGCCCATTGGGGCATATCTGCTATCCAACCTAAATATTTCCATAGCAGGATGTGCACCGGCGCACTGGGCAGCCATTCTTCCCCGCGGAATGCATGGGTTATTTTCATTAAATAATCATCTACCACTACGGCTAAATGATAGGTGGGCATTCCATCGGCCTTCAGTAATACTTTATCATCTGCCTGGCTGCTGTTGAATTTTACTTCGCCGCGTATACTATCAAAGAAACTAATCTCTTCATTTTCCGGCATCTTTATCCTTATCACGTAGGGTGTACCCTGGCCAAGCAATGATTGCACTTCTGCTTCCTTCAGCACCAGGGAATTCTTCATCTTGCTCCTGATCGCATAATTATATTGCGGGGATGGATTATGATCGGTCTTGTACTTGTTCCTCATTTCTTCCAGCTCCGCAGGGGTGTCAAAAGCATAATAAGCATTGCCATCCGCAATCAGTTTCAACGCATATTTTTTGTAGAGGTCTTTTCTTTCGCTCTGGCGGTATGGCCCATACGGCCCTCCCTTGTCTGGACTTTCGTCGGGTTCAAGTCCGCACCACGACAAACAATCCTGTATGTACTTTTCGGCACCAGCAACAAAACGACCCTGGTCGGTATCTTCTATCCTGAGTATAAATTCACCCCCATACTTATGCGCGAAGAGGTAATTGTATAAAACGGTGCGAACGCCCCCTAAATGCAGCCCCCCCGTAGGGCTGGGCGCAAATCTCACTCTTACTTTCTTAGGCATAGGCGGCAAATATACAGCATGAACCATGAGCTGCATATCCTTTCAACATACCATCTCTCCCGTTTTATCGTTTATTTACTACACCTAATAGTGAAAATTATAATCCATATCGCGCTTATTTTCATTTGTCAATGTGTACACGCACAACTGATCTATGAAACCGTGTGGGTGGCCTACGACAGTGCCTGGGAGTATAAATCCCTGCAACTTGTACCCATCATGACAAAAGACCCTGCGGGACAGCCTGGCCCCCGGGTTATTTCTTTAAATAAGGCTCTCGCACAGGGAATGGCAACTATCAGCGAAAGGGGAACCGCATCTACCGAAAACGTGCACTGGCTCAGGATCAATAATAAGTCGGATAACATTATTTATGTTGGCTCCGGACAAACCTTTACAGGCGGTCGCCAGGATCGTATGGCTACTAAAGACACCCTGCTGCAGCCAACAGGCCACGACCAGTATTTCCCCGTGATGTGTATTGAAGAAGGAAGGTGGAGTGAGAAAGAAAAGAAACTGCTCGCAGGCAATTACGCCAACCTCCGCTTAAGGCAGGTACTCGACAAGTCGAAGAACCAGGTGCTGATATGGAAAGAAATATTCGCGCAGCTCGATAGCGCCTCACTCAATTCGCCCACCCTGGCCTATGCGTCTATTAACCAGAATAAAAAAATTCAGCCTCTGGAAGATGACTACTTCAAATTTTTTATAGACAAGTTTAAAAAGTCCGACAGCTCCATTATCGGTTTTGTATGCATCAGCGGTAACAGGGTAATCGGTAGCGATATCTTTTCCGACAGGGCCATGTTTTACGATGAACTTGAACCCTTATTACACGGCTATATTAATGAAGCTGTGATGAACGGCGGCCCACCGATGCTGGAGAAAGATGAAATAAAAACATATATGGACCAGGTACTCACCAACGAAACTTTGCAGGATGAATATTGCCGCAGGAACGGGAAAATATTCAGGGTAAATAATAAGGTGATACATGTAACTTCATATTAGCTATGTTTTACCTCGCGAAGACACCGGGATTATTAAAGAAAATGTACCCCAACTGCATCTGGAATTTCTCAAAAACAGACCCCACCATTTACTTAACATTCGATGATGGTCCACACCCGGTAGCCACCCCTTTCGTGCTAGACACCTTGAAAGCGTTTAATGCAAAAGCTACCTTTTTCTGCATAGGGAAAAATGTGGCCGAATACCCGCAGTTATACAAGCGGATTTTAAACGAAGGACACACTACAGGCAACCACACCTTTAACCATCTCAACGGCTGGAAAACACCCGATCAGGAGTATATAAAAAATATTATGGATGCGCGTCAGTATATCGACAGTAACCTTTTCCGCCCGCCCTATGGAAAAATATCCAAGTTCCAGGTGAGGCTATTAACAGCAGCTGAAAATGTTAAACAGAAAACTGTTTTCAGAATAATAATGTGGGATGTTTTGAGTGGTGATTTTGACCTTACGCTCAGCTCTGAAAAATGCACGCTGAATGTTACTAAGAATGCAGGTGCCGGATCAATTGTTGTATTTCACGATAGTGAAAAAGCCTTTTCAAGTTTGAAGGTTGCATTACCGGAAACACTGAGATATTTTTCGAAAAGAAATTATTCATTCAATTCCATCCGCTGATAAATTAATTCAACAATGTTCCCAATTCTGGAGAGCAGTAACGACTATAAATAAGTTGGGCCGGGGTAGAAACCCTGGCCCGTTTTTAATCCGTACCCTATGAAAACTACTTTAAAGGTAGAACTTTTTTGATTACACCAAACTTATTTATGGGGGCGGCATATTGAGCTTAACCGCTACAGCATTGCAATCTGGCCCATTACGGGATAATGTTACACCTCCGGCTTTCCGTAATTTTGACAATAATTGATGACAAATGAATACTGTGGAAATTATAGAAACGCATGCGCATTTATACCTTGAAGACTATACTAACGATCTTGATCAGGTGATTTTGAGAGCCGGGCAGGAAGGAATTAAAAAGATTTATATGCCCGCGTTGAAAAATGAATACGTGGATAGGATGTTACGGTTGGAAAAGGAGTACCCCGGAATGTGTGTTCCTATGATAGGGATACACCCTGCTTATATCAGGGAAGATTATGAAAAGGAACTCGAATTACTAAAAGAATGGCTTAAAAAACGCGCTTTTGCGGCCATTGGGGAAATTGGTTTAGATTATTATAGGGATACCGCGTTTAAAGTTCAACAATCCATCGCTTTCAGGGAGCAGATAGATCTTTCTTTACAGTATAACCTGCCCATTGTAATCCATTCCCGTGCAGCAATGGAGGATACCCTCGAAATATTGAAAACTTCGGTAATGGACGGCGCGCGGGGTATATTCCATTGCTTTTCAGGTACCATAGAAAATGCCAGTGAAATTATCGGTTATGGCTTCCTGCTTGGGATAGGGGGCGTGGTTACCTATAAAAATGCGGGTCTGGCAGAGGTAGTGGCGCAGGTGCCGCTGGAACATATTGTTCTCGAAACCGATGCCCCCTACCTAACGCCGGCACCATTCCGGGGTAAACGCAACGAGAGCAGTTACCTGAAGTACGTGGTTAAGAAAATAGCTGAATTAAAGGGAGTTAGCGAAGAAGAAGTGGCTCAGGTCACTACTTCTAATGCAAGAAAGATATTCAAAGAAAATTAAGTTACTTTTGCCCCCCGTTAAAACCTGGAGAGGTGTCCGAGTGGCTGAAGGAGCACGCCTGGAAAGTGTGTATAGGGGAAACTCTATCGCGGGTTCGAATCCCGCCCTCTCCGCCCTAGCCTACAGAAGCTTTACCGTAGGTGGTAAAAGCCCACTTTTCTCACTAACATACTGCTCCGCCTTGGAGGGCTTCGGCTGAGGAAGTCCGCCATTGAGACCTATCCTCATTCATTACCTCTCAAAAGCATTCGCGTAATCAACCTTTTAAGTGAGACTATCGGAAATGACATTAGTGTAAACAAATTAATTACCTAAACGAATGATATTTTTCAAAATACCTTACTTCACAAACCTTACTGTTTCGCCAGCTACGCGCACATAATACCCGCCCTTCGGCAATCCACTGATATCAATAGATTTCCTTGCCGAAGTAAGTAACCCCTGCTTCAACACCGCTCCGCCGGTATTCATCAGTTGGTAACTGTGCAACTTGTCATAGGACTTTCCCGCATCTATTAACAACTGCGAAGCACTTACATATGCCCGTAAGGATGCACTCCGGTTTGGCACGTTGACTACCTTGGTAAAGTATGTTGAAGGCGTTCCATCCCGGTCAACCTGCATAAGCCTGTAATAATTCAACCCGGAAAAAGGCTGCTCATCGAGATAAGAATAATGCTGTATTTCAGTAGAAATTTTAGAAGAGGCCTGCCTGCCAATTTCATTAAAATGAACCGCATCCTCTGAACGCTGAATTGAAAAATAATCATTATTCCTTTCAGCTGAAGTCTGCCACTCCAGTTTTACATTTCGATTTTCATAAGTCGCATTAAATGCTACCAGGTTAATCGGCAACGCTACAAAACTTTGTATCGAAAAAGAATAGATACTCTGGTCAATTGGGCCCAGCTGCTCATTCGATACATATCCATCACCGTTAGACGTTAACGCGATCCCTTCTGTTTGCCCATAAGTAAACGTGCTTCCCAATTCAAACCTTCTTTTATTTCCGCTGAAGAAATTCTCACCGGTATAGTCATACAGCAACCACATAAAGCTATTCATCAAATTGGTGGTGTATCCCAGTAATACTATCTCTCCGTTGGGTCCTATACTTGCATCCGTTATTAATCCATTGGAATTAAATTCATCCAGCTCTGTCGCTATATATGTACCAGGAGTAGTAGGTAAAGAAT
>JBDTMM010000227.1:0-4650 GCA_039934275.1 Flavitalea sp.
TGCAAACACCAGGACAGCAGCTGACAGTAGTTCTTTTATTATTTGAATTTCGGAAATTATGGAAACGCACATTCAGAAGGCATCAGGTGATGGGTGATGTAAAAGGCTTAACGTTTTCGGGTATCTATGGCAGGCGCGATTCGCCGGGGAAACAATTTGGCCAGTTGTGTGCAATGACCCTCTGAAACTAAAGAAATATGACTCCGTTAGGAAGTTTTCATTAACGTATTCGGAAATCAGGTTAATATTTAATTCACCTTTGGCGGGATAGTAACGATATGATAAACCTGTATACAGCCATAAAAGAAAGTAATCTATTTCGAAAGCTTGAGGTGAACGAGCTACTTTTTGTTGAATATACCTGTATGCGGGAGGAGTCAAAGTTTGGCATCTGGTCGAACAATAACTATTTCGCTTTTATAGCCGAGGGTAAAAAAATATGGCGGTCTATCTCGCATTCCTATAGTGTGGGCGAAGGAGATATTATTTTCGTTAAAAAAGGAGCCAACCTTACTCACCAGTTTTTTGACGACACCTTTTGTGCGATTTTTATTTTTATTCCGGATGATTTTATCAAAGGATTTTTAAACCGTAATAATCATTTGCTGGAATCTCCACAAAAAGACCTCGATCACCAGGATTCGATTCTCCGCGTGGACAATGATCAATTATTAGATGCTTTTCGTTATTCTATTCAATCTTATTTATCGCTGCCGGAAACGCCAAGTAAACAGTTGCTTGAACTTAAATTTGAAGAATTATTATTAAGTCTTTTTTCTAAATCAAAACACAAAGGTTTAACTGATTATTTTGTTTCCTTATGTCAGAATCAGCAATATCTTATCAAAAGGGTGATGGAAGAAAATTTTTCCTACAATCTGCAGTTAAAAGAATATGCTGTACTCTGTCACATGAGCCTTTCTTCATTTAAAAAATGGTTCAGGCTGCACTATAATGCCACACCTGCACAGTGGCTCAAAGACAAAAAACTGGAGCTAGCTTATACCAAAACGGTTCAGTCAGATCTAAGTATCAGTCAAATCGCTTTTGAATGCGGCTTTGAAGATCCCTCCCATTTTATCAGGGTCTTTAAGGAAAAATATGCACTCACTCCACTTCAGCTCCGCAGAACCATTCCGTCGCCCGTTAGTTTTTGAGTATGACTGTAAAGTCGATTTTTTTGGCTGTCTAGCCTATATAACTGTTTTATTGTGCCATTACATTTGCTGCTCATTCTTAAAAAATAAAATAATATGCAGCAGCCAACTACTCAACACACCGATGTTAGTGAACATTCCAGGAACCTGGTGACACATCACCTCGAATCATTCAAAATAAATGACCTAAACGCCTTAATGAGCGACTATACGGAGCAATCTGTTTTTATCACTCAGCAAAAAACATACGTGGGGTTATCTGAAATCAGGTCTTTTTTTGTGGGACTTATAGCGCATTTTCCGCCTATCGGCACTTCATTTACACTGGATCATATGGAAGTAAAAGAAGAACTCGCATTTATTGTTTGGCACGGACAAACGCCGAGTCTTCATGTTCCGTTTGGATCAGACACTTTTATTATTAATGAAGGTAAAATAAAGCAACAAACTTTTGTTGGCGAGCTAAATTTTATAAAATAGCTGAAGGCGCCAACTACTTCAGTATTTATTATTCAACCAACAATTAAAATAAATGACCAGTCAACTGGAAGTGTACATTGACATGATGAAGATCGTTCCCGCTTAAACGAATATAATGGGGTAGTAAATGTAATCGCTATTTCAATAAGTTAAATAAATGCAATGAACAATTCAATTGAAGGCATAAAGGGAGTTAATCTAAAAAAGATTCAGGTTCTGAATTAATGATATTATTCTCGCTTTTTTTTCAGGTCGATATGAAATATATCGTGTAACGCTTTTTTGGCAGCATGATATCCGCACATGCCGTGTACGCCTCCACCTGGAGGAGTGGAAGAAGAACAGATGTACATGTTTTTTAAAGAAGTGCGGTAAGGTGAAAAGCGCAATGCGGGTCTCGTAAAAAGCTGCCCGATATCCATAATGCCTCCGTTAATATCCCCTCCGATATAGTTGGGATTATAAGTTTCCAGGTCACTCGCATTCATCATGTGCCTGCCCAGAATAGTTTTGCCGAAACCGGGCGCAAAACGTTCTACCTGTTCTTCTATCCTGCTGGTCATGTCCACGGTAGATCCATTTGGTACATGGCAATAAGCCCATGCGGTGTGTTTTCCTGCAGGTGCCCTGGTGTCATCGAACAAACTTTGCTGCGCCAAAAGTACAAAGGGACGTTCTGCGATCTTTCCTTCGGAGGTTTGCTGTTCCGAATAAGTAATCTCCCCTAAAGTATTGCCAAGGTGAATGGTGCCAGCACGGAGGCATGCGTCTGATATAAAGGGAATTGGTTTGTCAAGTGCCCAGTCGATCTTGAAAACTCCCATTCCGTAACGGTATCTCTCCAGTTGCCATTTGTATATTGGCGAAAAACGGTGCCCTGCAATATGCAAAAGTTGTCTGGGAGTTATGTCTAAGATCAGTGCATGGGCAGAAGGCAGTTGCCCGAGTGTGTCAACATAAAAATTCGTTTCTATTTTTCCACCAATGGCAATGAAGTATCCAGCCAGGGCTGCTGCAATTTTTTCTGATCCGCCCTTTGGTATGGGCCAGCTTTGGAGGTGTCCCATGGTCATCAGTACCAGCGCAAAAGCGGAGGTAGCTACATTAGAAAGCGGTTGTATGGAATGTGCGGCCATTCCGGCGAGCAGTCCTTTGCCTTCCTGCGTACTGAATATTTTTGATAGAGCGGTTACAGAAGTAAAGGCTTTCAAACCAAACCGGGCCAGAGCAAGGGGATGTTCTGGAAAATGAAGGGGGCCTAAAACATCACTGGCAATCAACGGCCAGTTTTTAACAATGGGTTCGATAAGGTTCGAATAAACGGACGCGTCCTTTCCGAGAGATTGCGCAGTTTCTTCAATAGAACGGCTAAGTATGGCTGCACCGCCACCATCAAAGGGATGAGCAGCCGCCAACGGCGGATAAATATATTCCAGGCCGTGTTCATGCAAAGGCAATGTTTTAAAAAAAAGAGAGCCAGCTGCCAAGGGATGTACCGCCGAACAGACGTCATGCAGGAAGCCAGGCAGGGTCAATTCGGCGGTTCGTAATCCTCCGCCAATCGTTTCTTTCCCCTCGACCAGCAAAACGGACAGCCCCTGCTGCCGCAACAGGATGGCTGCTGCCAATCCGTTTGGTCCGGAGCCTACTACTACTGCGTCAAAATCTTTTTTATCCATCAATTTTCAACGTTAGCATACAGAGTTATTTTATTCTCATATTTCCACGAGGCAAAGGAATTGATTTTCTTCTTACCTTTTAAATGATTTCCCATTCGATTAATTGATTGCTATGCCAACAGTTGAACAGTTTATCAATCATCCACGCGTTAGCGCCTGCCAAAATAAATTAAAAAAAACCTTCGATCCGGTAACCGGAAAACCTTTTATTGTTTCAGATGTTTTGGATGCCAAGCAACATCACTACGTAAACCTGGTACAGAAAGGGGTGGTGTGTTAGGAATCGCATTGGTAGGATATACCTTTATACTAGAGGAGATGGGTGTACGTTTTCTTCGACTAGCAGGTACCAGCGCAGGTGCAATCAATACGGGTCTGATGGCGGTGATTGATAAAAAAGAAGACGCCAAATCCAGGAAGGTACTTGCTGATATTTGCAACCTTGATTTTTTTAAACTGGTGGATGGACACCCTGCGGCTAAAAAAGTCATTAAAAGTTTTATTACACAAAAAAACTTTAGCGCAAAAATTAAAAAACAATTGCTTGGTTTTGTGCTATTACTTGGGCCATTTAAAGTGGGGTTGGTCGTTCCACTTGATAGCATAGCCCATTAACAAACAACAAAAACTTGCGGGTTGGCAACAGCAAATTATCAGGTATACGTTATTGAACTCTCCAGGCGGGTGTTTACGGAAAACACACGATTCCGGGAAGCGAACCCTCAGTTTAATGGCGTGCTGCAGTGCCTATATGTGGGCATGACCAGCAAAACTCCGGGTGAGCGCTTTAAGCAGCACAAGACAGGCTATATTAATAAGAAGGGACACAAACTATCGGCAGCTATTGTGTTCAGGTACGGTACCTATCTGCGTCCGAGCCTTTATGAAAAGTTCAATGAACAACCGATGACCCGTGACCAGGCACTACGCATGGAAGCAAAGCTGTCGGTGAACCTACGCCGGAAAGGATATGCTGTCTGGTTCAACTGAAAATCTTTATCTACTACCCTTTCTCCAGGTCATCTGCACCGTATTGCTGATTACATACAATACAATTGGAACCTGACACAGGAGGTATAGGATGAAAGTTTTCACTCGCGGTATGGCGGTGATACAGTTTAAGGGATGAATGATATATTATAATTCGAATAATTCGATCCAATCTCTTCCATCAATGATAGCTATTCACCTAAATGTGGTTGTGGTTAATGCTATTACATTTTCATCCCTCCCATTGGGTCATTGCCTTTTTTAAACACATATTCGCTATGCAACAAATAAGCACCTCTCATCACTACCACATCACCATTTTGCAAACCTGTTATTATTTCTAT
>JBDTMM010000228.1:0-4649 GCA_039934275.1 Flavitalea sp.
GAGGCATTCCATTGTTCGTAGATATCAAAGACAAAATAAAATTAAAATTATTGACTACTCGACAATTTACTTGCGGAGTAACAGAACTGAATTATATCGTGGATAGACAATAACAAAGCTGCATCATTATACATTTGAAAAAAATCTACCCTTAATCACTACTATCCTTTCTCACATTCTTCAGGAGTGAACCTCCATTGGGGCTTAAAAAACTATTTTTCTTCATATTAACTCCATAGGTATAATTAGTGCTAAGTATCACATCGTTGCAATCGAAATGTTTTACAATACCACTATCCTGTAAAGCCACTACCCAGCAGGTATTTTGATGCATCCCATAATCTATAATAAAAATGGCGTGACCTCTCCCCAATGGTGTGTCTACCAATATAGTGGGATTCAGTTGATGAATCATATGATCGTTTAGATTATTCATAATAATCCCGTGCCACCATTTGTTGATAAATGAGGTACAGAATATTACAAAACTTTCAACAAAAGGATAATCAGGATTTTAAGGCTCTCCTGGCTTAGGGAATAATAACATTTTGTAACCGACTTTGTTTACGATATACCAACTATGGCCGCAAAATGAATGAATACAATAGAAGAAATAACTTTATCATTAAAATATTAGTTAGATAGGAATATGTTTTGTGGCAGTACAATAAAACTGTTTCGATTGCCCGGGAGCAATGGAAACCTGACCGCCCATATTTTCGCTTGTAACCAATACGGTTCCTTTTCCGGTATTGGCTACGGTTATAGTTTGATTAATGGTTTCTGCAGAAGGACGCAGCGTTAATGTTGCATTTGACGGACTATTATATTCTACGAAATTTATTCCTCTGCCTACAGAAGCTGATGGAGAATTAAATTTTTCATCGGTTGCCACCGCCCAGATAATATCCATGTTCGGATATTTATCGAGGTTTTTAGCTATGGAAGGACTTCTCTTCGTTCCCCAAACTCTTACGCGTTGATTAAAATAATTATTGGGCGAAAATCCATAACCCTGTGCGATATTTCCAACACATACTCCGGTAATATCTTCATAAATAGACCCAGTAACCAAAATATTATTTCCGGGATTTGCAAAATAGGAGAGGTTCCAGTACCAGCCGATAAACTGAAAATTGTCGCAGTTAGAGGCAAAGTGAAAAGCTTCTTTTACCCCCCGAGCCTCTATCCTCCCTCCAAAAAACTGGTTATTATTTGCATACTCCGCCCAAATTGCCAAGCGCATAGGCACCTGATTACCTGAATATTCAAACCCGATATTATAGAATTTATTTCCATTGAACCGATCACCCTGTTCGCTATTTTTTCTAAATACTATCCCGGTATCGCCCGATATTTCTCCGCCCCAGAAAAAATTCTCATTGCACCAGCATCCGCGTGATCCCGCCTTTGAATCGCTTGACAGGTAAACGCCCACACTATTTCTCCTAAGCCAGTTCCAGTACACTTTGCAATATTGTGTACCCTTCATTACACCCTGCCCCATTTCATATCCACCAAGTCTTACAGCATATTTAAATCCATAAACTTCGTTGAGGTACACTTCATTATTGTTACCGTTTCGCAGCCATATACCAGAATTGGTTTGACCGGTATAATTAACCATTTTGTCTTGGTTGGTTCCCATTAAGCGCCCATTAAATACCAGCTTTTGCTCGGTACCGTCAATGATAAATCCTGAATTCAGACCGAAATAGAGATTGCCATATGAAATGAGAAATAATTTTTTAACGCCAGCCCAGTTAATGGTTGAATTAAATTTGTATGAACCAGGTGGAATGTATAATACTGAATTATCACTGGCGGTGGCGATCCATGAATTCACCGCATTACTGTTGTCGGTTCCGCCATTAAAACTCCCATCCGCAGCGCCACCAATACTTAACAAATCGGTCCACCCGCCAGGGGTTGTGGCGGCCGTGGCCCTGATCGCCGAAATTTCATTTTCGAAATTATTCGGGGCGTTTATTGTAGAGGATATTTGCGAAATATCGCCAGAGGCCGGCGATTGCGAATATCCATTCGCGTAAGTAAGAAAAATCAATAGCGTCAAAATTATTCTTTCTCTCATATCACTTTTTTTGTTGAAGGATTTTCTAAATGTTAAGTAAATAATTTTCGGTATTCCACTTTTATGGATGGTGTTACTTGTGGCTGCAAACCAAATTGGACCTTTGCTTTCCCGGTAACCATATCGTGTCGATTACTTCACTCATCAAAATGCGAAATATAAATGCATCAATAGAAAAAGCAAATAGTACCATCGCAAGCACAAATTTCTATGGCCGAAAGGCGTATTTCTAATTGTCTTTAATTAATTATTTTGAATATGTATGAGACCATGAATACGGTCATAACCAGCAATCTATGAAAAAAAAAATAAGATATTAAGATAGATTCTAATGAGAATGTTAATTCTTTTGTCACTTTTGATTTCACAGTTATTTCATAAATTCAAAGTTCGATGAACACTATTGGTCACACAAGCCTGCAATGGTTCAATATACTATCTCATCCATCATCGGTAGGTGGTATGGAAACGTCGGTGCTGGGTAACGGTCTGGGTAGAAACACGCGCATTGCATGGCTTATACCGGAACCGGTCTCCGATTTAAAGTTGCTTCCGCCAGGGGAGTGGAGTTTGCCGATGTCTTTTACAATGAACATGGCATGTTGTGGAGCAGTTCGATCGGGAAATGGAAGGTGGATAATGAACAATAAACCGATAAATAACATTGAATATCTCTTAATAAAAACTGCCTCATCAGTTACAAATTCCGTTCATTAAAATGGTAAAAAGTATAGCAGAAAATGCCTTTGAACAAGGTAAAGGTATTTTAAGACTTGCGCCCACATGGGTTCCGCGTTCATTTTGCGTTCCCGGCCGAAGAATAAAATTACATCCTGATGATTATTATGTTCTCGGCGGCCAACGGGGTGGGATAGATGAAAGATGGTTATCGTCCACCACGCCAGCAAAAAATGGCCCACTCACCGGCGTAAACGAAGGGCTGAGCGCAATTGTTTTTAAAGATGGCGGCAAGGAACACCAGGTTTTATTAAAAGATGCCATCGACGAATTGAAAGGTGCTATTATAGGAAAAAGATTGTGGGACAAATATAAAGCCTGGACCATGTACTCGAAATTTTTCGACAATATGGGCCCGCTGCCACACCATATTCATCACAACGATGATAAAGCTGCGCTGATAGGGCAACTCGGAAAACCAGAAGCCTACTTTTTCCCAACGCAATTAAATAATCATGGTGGAGATTTTCCATATACTTTTTTTGGTATTACACCCGGCACCACAAAAGAACAAATTAAAGAGTGCCTGAAAAATTTTGCAAAGGGCGATAACAAAATCACTAATTATTCGCAGGCATTCCGGCTGCAGCCTGGCACCGGGTGGAACGTGCCTCCGGGTGTGTTGCACGCACCAGGAAGTTTGTGTACGTATGAACCGCAAAAAGCTTCTGATGTATTTGCGATGTTTCAGTCGCTCGTGAATGGAGCAATTATTCCTGAAGAATTATTATGGAACAGCACTCCTAAGGAAAGGATCGGCGATTTCGATGCATTGTTCGATTTAATAGACTGGGAACTTAATGTTGATACGCACATCCATGACAAATTTTATATGGATCCCAAACCTGTAAAGTTTGCAGCGGGAACAAACCAGAATGGTTATAGCGAAAACTGGATCTGTTATAAATCGGATGACTTCAGTGCAAAGGAGCTGACTATTCTGCCGGGTGCAACGGTTACCCTGAAAGATGCCGCTGCTTATGGGATTATTGTGTTGCAGGGTCACGGAAAAATGGGTGAATGGGAAATTGAAACACCCTCACAGATCAGGTATGGACAATTAACTAGCGATGAATTTTTCATTAGCGAAATAGCCGCAACTGCTGGAGTGAAGATCACCAATTATTCAGCCAATGATCCAATAGTGATATTGAAACATTTCGGCCCGGAAAATCCTGATTTAACTTTGTGACCGCTCGTTTCCTTTGTTACTTTAAGGTTCACATCTGTTTAATGCTTTATATCGAGGGCTGTGAGTATCATATTCCATATCGAAATCATGAGCAAACAGGCCACCCGCATGGTTCAATGAAGGGTCAAATGCATTCCTAAAGCCGACTGTATTCAGTTCCCGATTTTTCCTGTTGAGCCCTCATTCGCGATCCATCTATCCCGCGCGTACCTGTTATTTGCATGGCCGCTTTGGTATTTAATCATGGGAAAGGGTTGTGCTTTCAGTAGATTGAAAATGGATTTTGCGTTTGCTGCAAGGTGAAAAAATAATTACCGATAATAAAAACAGAAGGGGTAAACGGGTAAAACGTAAAAAACCTTTTCATAAGCAACTGAATATTATTAAGACAATGTATTTTTAAATATTATTACAGAAAGGCAACTAATTGACTTACGGAATACCATTTGTGTATATACTGCGTTCAATTATTTGAATATCTGAAAAATTCACTTATGGAAATCAATCACCCAAATTACGGGTTAGCAAAGAGTAAAGAAGAGACATTGCTTGCAGAAGATCCAGATAATCCTTTACCACGTGCTGTATCAAGAACCACATCGTACCAGCTCCTTGATGGTGAATGGA
>JBDTMM010000229.1:0-4643 GCA_039934275.1 Flavitalea sp.
CCTGGGGGTTTCGTTTACCCTTGACTCCATACCACCTGAAAGTGGTATGGAGTCAGCACCATATTTCCGTTTCCTAAGGTATGATCGCCGCAATTACTGAACGACTGGTTCCAGGAATTTTGAACTTTCGCCTAGGTAATACTCACTTTCCAGAGTGTTTACATTCACATAATTGTACTGGGAAGAAAACCCAGTATTCCCCTGAGAAAAATCGCCGTTTACAACGATGTATCTCCTGATAATTTGGCTTCCACGATAGAGGTAATGTCATTGAAAGTGGTGGTAACAGGATTCGCAAATGCCGGGATTGTTGAGGAGATCTGTTGGCGTCCAGTAAAATTCCAGACCCTTCTGTGTGTGCAATGTGGTGGCGACCCCAGCGCAAATGATGGTGTCCGGGGTGGAGATTATGGGGGTTTGGGCAACGACTTTATGTGTAAGTATGGAAAAAGTAAAAATCGGGGCATATAATCCGATTTTTTCTATAGTTTTTATAAGGTTCAGACTGTCAATTTATAGGTTTATACGTAAAATCCAAAAGCCGCGAATAGGTCAACCAAATAAATTACTTTTGCGCAACTTAAAAATATGAAAGTAGTATTGTTTGCCGGTGGATTAGGGACACGTATTTCTGAAGAAACCGATGTTCGCCCCAAGCCAATGGTTGAAATTGGAGGCAAACCCGTTTTGTGGCATATCATGAAAATTTACAGTCATTATGGCTTTAATGAATTCATTATTTGCCTGGGCTATAAGGGCTATCTTATTAAGGAATATTTTATGAATTACTTTTTACATAGTTCTGATATCACTATTGATATTGCTAATAATAAAGTTGAAGTTCATGACAGCAACACAGAATCATTTAAAGTAACCTTAGTAGAAACAGGGCTAAACACAAAAACTGCTGGAAGATTAAAGCAGGTTCAAAAATATATCGGTAACGAAGATTTTATGTTAACCTATGGCGATGGGGTAAGCGATGTTAATATAAAGACACTGCTCGATTTTCATAAGAAGAATAATAAAATTGCAACAGTAACGGCTGTGCAAATGGATGCAAGGTTTGGAGGAATGGATCTTGCGCCAAATGGTGACGTTGTTTCCTTCAGGGAAAAAGCAAAAGATGAAAGCAAATGGATCAACGGTGGTTTTTTTGTGTTAAGGCCTGATGTTTTTAAATATCTCGATGGAAATATGAATGATATGATGTGGGAAGATGAGCCACTGGAAAAGTTAACGAATGATAATCAACTGGCTGCTTACCGTCATAAAGGTTTTTGGAAACCGATGGATGCATTAAGAGATAAAATTGAATTGGAAACACTCTGGCAAACAAACCAGGCAAAATGGAAAACCTGGTAATGCAATCATTTCTTTCCTATTATAAAAATAAAAAAGTTTTTATAACCGGGCATACTGGTTTTAAAGGTTCGTGGCTGATGGCTTGCCTCCATATTGCCGGAGCAAAGATTAAAGGATATGCATTGGCACCGCAATATGAGCATGGCTTATTTAATATTTTGTCCCCTTTAAAAATGGGTCTAAGTAGTATTGCTGATATCAGGGATAAGAAAAAGCTGGAGCAGGAAATTATTTCTTTCCATCCTGACTTTATTTTTCACCTGGCAGCCCAGCCATTGGTCAGAAAATCGTATGAAATACCTGCTGAAACATTTGAAGTAAATGTTATTGGTACTGCAAATATTTTAGAAATTGCCAGTAAGCTTTCGGGAAAATGTACGGTAGTGGTCATTACTACTGATAAGGTGTATGAGAATAAGGAACAGGATATTTTATACGTTGAAACCGATATGCTCGGTGGATATGATCCTTACAGTGCAAGCAAAGCTTGTGCGGAATTAGTAGTAAGCTCTTTTCGAAATTCTTTCTTTAATGTAAAAAAATATCAGCATCATCATAAAGCGGTTGCAAGTGCCCGTGCAGGAAATGTTATCGGTGGTGGGGACTGGAGCAGCGATAGAATAATTCCTGATATAGTCCGCTCATTGCAAAATAACCAACCTGTCGATGTAAGAAATCCGAAAGCGATACGTCCATGGCAGCATGTATTGGAGCCATTATCAGGTTATTTACAATTAGGACTTTTATTGGATAAACAACCTGCTGAATTTTCAAAGGCATTTAATTTCGGCCCGTTATCGGACGATCATCTTACCGTGAAAGAACTAGTAGAGTTTGCCATTGAAAGCTGGGGTAGTGGAAAATGGAATGATTCTTCAGATCCCGCACAGGTGCATGAAGCGACACTTTTAAAATTGGATATCACCCGGGCAGTGAATGAATTAAAATGGAAACCAAAACTTTCATCGAAGGAAGCCATTTTATGGACAATAAACTGGTATAAAAATGCTAACAAGTCAGACTTCACTTTTCAGCAAATTAAAGGCTATTTTAATTTATGATTTTTATTCCGTCTGAACTTAAGGGTAGCTTCATCATTGATCTTGAACCAAAATCGGATGACAGGGGTTGGTTTGCGCGATATTATTGTAAGGATGAGTTTGAAAAAATCGCGCATACAAAGGAATGGGTTCAGATGAATCATTCGATGACAAATAAAAAAGGATCAATACGCGGAATGCATTTTCAAATCAGCCCTTACAAAGAAATAAAAATGTTACGTTGTATTGCGGGCTCGGTTTATGATGTGATAATAGATCTTCGCGAAGGTTCAGCTACTTTTTTAAAATGGATCGGAGTAGAATTATCTGCGAAAAATAAAAGGATGTTATACATACCGGAAGGATTTGCTCACGGGTTTCAATGCCTGACAGATAATTGCGAATTAATGTATCATCATTCTGAATTTTATCAGCCAGGCTCAGAAGCAGGAATACGGTACGATGATCCGGTAGTTAATATTAAATGGCCATTGGCTGTAACAGTTATTTCTGCAAGGGATGAGCAACATCCATATCTTGATAAAAATTTTAAGGGAATTTAAGTATGCAGTGCAGATTTTGTAAAACCGAACTCGAACATGTATTTATCGATCTGATAAATTCACCAGCTTCCAATTCTTTTCTAACAAAAGAACAGCTGAATGAGCCCGAAGTTTTTTTCCCGTTAAAAGTTTATACCTGTCATAATTGTTTCCTCGTGCAGGTGGATGAGTATAAAAAATCAGATGCCATATTTGACAGCAATTACGCTTATTTTTCTTCGTACAGTACTTCATGGCTTGCGCATGCCAAAAAATATACAGAGTTGATGACTGATCGCTTTGGTTTCAATGAAGCATCTCAGGTGATTGAAATAGCAAGTAATGACGGATACCTGTTGCAATATTTTAAAGAAAAAAATATTCCTGTAATGGGAGTGGAGCCTACTGCAAATACTGCAGAGGTGGCAATAGAAAAAGGGATTAAAACCATAGTTGAATTTTTTGGTGTTGAGCTGGCCAATCGTCTTTCCGGCCATTGGAATGTGAAAGCGGATTTACTATTGGGCAATAATGTACTGGCGCATGTGCCTGACATTGTAGATTTTGTGAGAGGGATGAAAATATTATTGGCTGATACCGGAGTCATCACAATGGAGTTTCCTCATCTGATGCAATTGGTAGATAATAACCAGTTCGATACAATTTATCATGAGCATTTTTCTTATTTGTCATTTACTACTGTAAAGAAAATTTTTGATGCCGCAGGCCTCGAATTATTTGATGTCGATGAAATTCCAACGCATGGCGGCTCGTTAAGGATATATGCGAAGCATAAAGAAGATATTTCAAAAGAAATTTCATCCAATGTGGAAGCGCTTTTGAAAAAAGAGGCCGATAAAGGTATCAGCACACTTTCTTATTATGATAATTTTCAGCAGAAAGCTTTACAGGTTAAATTTGATATCACTACATTTCTTATTGAACAAAAGAAAGCCGGAAAGAGAGTGGTTGCTTATGGCGCTGCTGCCAAGGGAAACACCTTGCTGAATTATTGTGGAATTAAGAATGATCTTATTGAATACGTAATAGATTTGAATCCGTATAAACAAGGAAAATGGATGCCGGCGAGCCATATTCCTATTTATAATGAAGATTATTTAAAATCTGATAAGCCTGACTTCGTTGTTATTCTTCCCTGGAACCTTAAAGATGAAATAACAGCACAGCTTTCTTATATAGGGGAATGGGATGGAAAATTTGTGGTACCAATTCCCAAGCTTCACGTTGTATAAATCTGCTGTATGAAAGTGTTGGTAACAGGTGCAACTGGATTTATTGGTAATTATGTGGTGAAAGAATTACTTCAGCATAATCATATAGTAATAGCAAGTTCGGCAAATGCAGAAAAAGCGCGGCAAGCCGAATGGTTTAGCAATGTAAAATATAAACCGTTTAATTTTGCCAATTTTAACGCTGACGTTAATTACTTTGATTTTTTTGACCATCCAGATTTGATGATTCATTTGGCATGGGAGGGACTTCCAAATTATAAATTGTCTTTTCATGAAGAAATAAATCTTCCGCGACATCGTGCTTTTCTTAAAAATCTTATTGAAAATGGGTTACATGATCTGACGGTAACCGGCACCTGCTTTGAATATGGTATGCAAGAAGGAAGCCTGAATGAGGCTATGCCCACATTTCCTTCTAACCCCTATGGAAAAGCAAAAGATAG
>JBDTMM010000230.1:0-4642 GCA_039934275.1 Flavitalea sp.
ATGATAAGTATTATGGTCAGCGAAATTCAGAAAATTACCTGATCAACGATGAAAAAGCGAAATATTTCTTCGACACCTGGAACGCAAACAAGGATGCTGCATCGTTGGTGGCCGTGGTGCTCCGCAACCAGGAACTTTGGGGTACCGATCTTTCCGTTATAGATGGGTTTGAACAAACAGTGTCTAAAACATTAGAAAATATGTTGACTATTGGTGTTGCAGAAACCATTAAAGGACTATAATCTCACCACTTCAAAGCTATTTAACCCGTCGTCGAAAACGGTGAATACGGCCGGGTAGCCCTCTGCTATAACTCCGATTTCTTTTTCAACCTCCATTGCAATCGAGGGCCGTATGGTGGCCATTTCTATCGCTTCCTGTAATTCAATTCCCAATTCTTTTACGGCGTTTCTAACGCCATCAGCGAGAGAGATAGTGGCGCCAGCTAAATTGTTTTCAGAATTGATATACCTGCCATCTTTTAATGAGGCATTAAAATTTCCCCATTGGAATTCTTTAACCCGCTCACCCAAAAACAACGCATCAGAAATTAAAAATAATTTATCCTTCTTTATTTTATAGGCGATTTTCGCCGCGGAATAATCGCAATGAAAACCATCGAGTATTATCGGCGCATATATATTGTCGTTAACAAAGCACGCACCCACGAGCCCCGGGTTACGGTGGTTCAGCCCCGACATTGCATTGTACAAATGCGTCACTACTTTTATCCCCAGATCGAATGCGGCCTGTGACTGGTCGTACGTGGCATTGGAATGACCCGCAGAAATGGTTATTCCTGATTCGAGCAGCATTTTTACCTGGTCCGCAGAAAACAATTCAGGCGCTATGGTCATTAATTTTATAACCCCTTTCCCTTCTTTAATAATTTGTTTGAGAAGGGCATCCGTGGGTTTTTGAATATACTCGGGTAGGTGCGCGCCTCTTTTAATTGGATTTAAAAAGGGTCCCTCGAGATGCAGGCCAAGAACCCCGGAGGCGGGATTTTCGGCCATGTAATTTCTCGTGGCGCTTATTCCTTTAAGAATATTTTCTATGGGTGAAGTAATAAGTGTTGGAATGCAGTAAGCAGTGCCAAATTCTTCACATGATGAAGCGATGTCGTGAATGCCTTCGGCATCGGCAGTTTTGGTGAGGTAGAATTTCTTTCCTCCATTAATATGAGTATCGTTGAAACCCGCAGAAATATTTTGGGCATAACGTTGCCCCGTATCCCTCTTTCCTGTTTGAATTGTTATTATTCGGCCATTTTCACAATGAATCGTTTGGTCGTATAGCACCTCTGTGCCGGTAAAAACCCTGCCCGCAAAAATGATTGACCCCATCGACATTTATTTGAACATCCCCTTTACATTATCAAGAAGTCCACCTGCACCCGATGCTCCACCTCCGAACATAGAGGTGAGATCGCTGAGATCAACATCACCATCGCCGTCCCTGTCAAGACCGCCTTTTAATTTACTCATGATACCACCTACATCCATGCCTGAAGTTTTTCCGCCACTGAATTGGTTCAACATACTTTGCAGATCGAAACTTTTGTCGTTAGGGTCGTTGGTTTTATTCACCAGTTTACTAAGGATCATTGGAATTATTGAAGAGGCGATGCCTCCCGCCTGTGCCTGAGGGATACCCAATTTGGAAGATAGATTTTCTGTAAGCGTATTATTTACTGTTTCCGTTACGGGACTAGATGCTGTTTCCGCGGAACCACCCGAGAATAGTTTTAGAACGTCTTTTATATTCCCACTCATTAAAGAATTTTTCAATCCGTCTATCACCGAAGACCCGGCAATTTGAACAGCTTCTTCTTTTTTATCGGCAGGAATTGCAGGATTATTATTAATCACTGATCCGGCATGTTCTTTTACAAGATTGATAAGTTCCTGGAGCATATAATTTTAATTTAATTTACAAGATAAGCTATTTGGAAAAAGATATTACTTTTGGCACGCAACCAAGAGCGTTATTTGTGTAACTTATATGAGAACCCGAATATGAAGACAATTGACTTTACTGACCTGACTTTGATGGATCAGATCAACTTGTTGTATTATGAGGGAGTTTTTCTCGGAAAACGTAAACAAGGATTTAATTCGGTTATTCTTTACCAGTTTCAAAAATTATATGTAGAAATCTATTATATCCGGTACAGATCGGAAGTGAGCCATATCATATGTAGCGAAAATACCAATATAATCAGTCCCTATCTTGCCCAAATTGACTTAGGTGAATTATTAAAATAGCTTTTCACAGGAATATTACAATTGACTTATAACTATTGACCCCCATGACGAAGGAAATACCCCCTAAACATTTGGTTTTATATGCTGATGATGACAATGACGATATCAGGTTTGTGGAAGAAGCCTTTGCTGCAAATGCCAGCAATGTTGAACTGGTTTCCGTGTCTGATGGTGTAGAGGCACTGAACTACCTCAAAGATCTTGACTCAATGGATGGGGATCCATGTCTCATTATTCTCGATGTGAATATGCCCCGGCTGAATGGCAAGGAAACGCTTGAAAAGATCCGCAATATGGAGCGTTTTGAAAAAACACCGGTGGTATTGTTTACGACGTCTTCCCTTCTGCCGGACCAGAAATTTGCACAGCGGTTTAATGCGGGATTCGTTACTAAACCCCTTGACACGCGCCAGATGCAAATGATAACCGACCAGTTTATAGAGCATTGCTCCGACGAGATTCAAAAACATATCAGGAGAAATAAGTAACAAGCTTTATTTCCTTTGCGTCCTCTGCGTCTTTGCGCTTCTTTGCGTCTTTGCGTGAAATTTCACGCCAAGACGCAAAGAAGCGCCAAGACGCAAAGAGGTGGCACATGTTTTATGTACATACCTGGTAATTATGAAAATCGATAAAGCGTATCTAAGAAAACTTCCGAAGGTCCTGATAACCACTTTCAAAGGCTTCTCAGACGACAAGGGTCTGAAATTAAGCGCCTCACTTGCGTATTACACGGTCTTTTCAATAGGCCCGCTATTGCTATTACTGATGTCTCTGGCAAGTATATTTTTTGGTCAGCCAGCAAGCGAAGGGAAAATTTTCAATGAGCTTAACGGAATACTTGGTTCCTCGGCCGCAAAACAGGTGCAGGACATCATCAGGAATGTACAGGTATCCGGGAAGACTAATTTTGCGCTAGTCATTAGTATCATTACGCTCGTTGTGGGTGCTACCAGTTTATTTGTAGAAGTGCAGGATTCCTTAAACATGATCTGGAAATTAAAAGCAAAACCAAAACGAGGATGGGTGGCATTTTTGAGGAACAGGCTGCTATCGTCCTCGCTCATCATCTCGCTCGGATTTTTATTAATTGTTTCATTGGTTGTAAACGGAATTATAGCAGCATTGATGAATGCACTCCGCCAGTATTTTCAATCGTCATTTACTGAAGTGTTGCTGATTGTGATAAATGTTATTGTAACGTTTTTAGTGATCTCCGTTCTTTTTGGGATCATCTTTAAATTTCTTCCCGATGCAAAAATCAAGTGGAAGCACGTTCGCGTCGGCGCAATATTTACGGCGTTATTATTTATGATTGGGCGTTATGTTATTGGGTTGTATATCCAATTCAGCGCTACCGAATCCATCTATGGCGCTGCTGGTTCTATCGTGGTGCTGCTAGTATGGATCTATTACAGTTCTGTAATTTTGTATCTCGGTGCAGAATTCACACAGGTTTATACTGAGGCTTATGGAGGAAAGATCCAGCCAGCAGAATATGCGGTGCATGTTCAGCAAACGGAGGTGGAAAAAGAGGTAAGCAATCTCCCTCCGCAACACCAGGAGTTAAAAAAATAAATACACAAAAAAGGGCACTATTGAGTACTCTTTTATTTATCCTGTAATAATTATTTTCCAAAGCTATACCGAAGAGAGAGTATTCCGGTAGTACCATATTTTATACTGTTGATGATATTGTCTTCCGACGCATTGTAATTGGTATTCTTCGGATCAACATCATATTTATAATACCAGGTGTAAGCCTGAGCGAAGATGTCGCTAATCGTAAGTTTTGCTTCTAGTTTTTTACTCAATATTTTTTTGCTCACCTGGAAGTCAACTACGTCACGGGGTTTTTCAAAAATATTTAATCCCGCACCTCCCTGTGCACGGAACTTCAAACGCGGCCCTACCCTGTTGTATAATAAATTAAAAGAAAGGTCTGTTACTTCTGAAGTATAGTTTAATCCTGCATTAATCAGGTATGGCGACTGGCCCTGTAAGGGGCTATTGATGCTTAATCCGTTAAACTGAACTGATCCTTTAATGTATGCAGCATTGGTATAGATGCTCAGTTTTTCAAATAACCTTCCACCTACAAAGTCAAGTTTTTTTCTTGCCTCGATCTCTGCTCCATACGCCACTGCATGATCCGCATTTTCATACGATAATACATCGTTTCCTTTGTTGGTCTGTTCGATTGGTTTATCAAAATATTTATAAAATACGCTTGCCGATAATATCTCGCCTGGTGCAGGGAACCATTCGTAGCGAAGGTCTGCATTGGTGTTTTTGCATCTCAGCAGGTTAGGATTTCCGACAATGGCCACGTTATTGTCGTAATCATAAATATTATAATCCGACAGCTCCCTGAA
>JBDTMM010000231.1:0-4636 GCA_039934275.1 Flavitalea sp.
ATCCTCACCACATACGGTGCAAAGTATAAAATGGAAAGTGAAAAGGTTTACAAACGATGAATTGCGGCAGCGATTTGTTGATATATGTGCCGAGCAAATCAAAACTCTCGGAATGAAAATCCCTGATCCTGATCTTAAATGGAACGATGAAAAAAATCAATACGATTTTGGTAAAATAAACTGGGACGAATTTTGGAACGTGGTGAATGGAAACGGCCCATGTAATAAAGAAAGGCTGGCGGCAAGGATAAAGGCGCACGAAGAAGGGCAGTGGGTTCGTGATGCGGCAATTGCATTTTCTGAAAAAAGAAAAAAACAAACAGCATGACAAAAGAATGGCCACTCTGGGAAGTATTTATCCGCAACAAGCAAGGGCTCGATCACAAACACGCCGGAAGTTTACACGCAGCCGATGCAAAAATGGCCATTGAAAATGCACGAGATGTGTACACACGCCGACAGGAAGGCATCAGCATCTGGGTCGTGCAAAGCAATAATATTCATGCCTCAAGCCCCGAAGAATCATCCTCATTGTTCGAACCAGCAAACGATAAAGTGTACCGTCACCCTACGTTTTACGACCTTCCCATTGAGCTGAAACATATTTAATTCAAATGGCCTTTACCGATTATATTCTCCACCTTGCCGATAATGCATTAATACTCGGGCACCGCAATAGCGAGTGGACCGGCCACGGACCCATATTGGAACAGGATATTGCACTTTCAAATATTTCACTTGACCTTATAGGACAAGCAAGAAATTTTTACCAATATGCTGCGGAACTTTCCGGAGAAAATAGTACAGAAGATACACTGGCCTTTTTCCGTGATGCACCACAATATAAAAATTGTTTATTGTTGGAGCAGGAAAATGGAGACTGGGGAAAAACAATCATGCGGCAGTTTCTTTATAGCGCGTATGCGTATCCGCTATATACCGAGGCCGGAAAAACGAATGATACACAATTGGTTGGCATTGCCGAAAAATCTTTGAAAGAAGTGACTTATCATTTAAGATGGAGCAGCGAATGGGTAATACGACTTGCACAGGGGACTGAAGAAAGTGCAGCAAGAATGAATAAGGCAATTATAGAATTATGGAAATACACAGGCGATCTATTAAGTGTTCCTGCGTATTCGATTCTTTCGCCGGAAGCCAACAATAAAATTTCGGGTGAATGGAATTCCACCGTAAAATATGTTTTAAGCGAGGCCGGTATTTCCATTCCGGAAAATGTAAGAATGGAAATGGGTGGAAGCGATGGGAAACACACTCCCCACCTTGGAAATCTATTACAGGAAATGCAATTTATTCAGCGCACATATCCTGGTGTTGAGTGGTAATACGAAACAATGCGAGCCATAAAAAAAACATACAATCAAAAAGAACTGGGTATTTTAAAAATCCTCGAAGGCGTTTTTGATCCCGAAGTTCCGGTACTATCGATCTTGGATCTTGGAATTATCAGGAATATTAATTGGGTTGAAGAAGATAAAATAGCAGAAATTACTATCACTCCTACTTATTCCGGATGCCCTGCAATGGATGTAATTGCGATGAACATCAGGTTTGTTTTATTGAGGGAAGGATATACATCCATTAAAATAAACATGGAACTTTCTCCTGCGTGGACAACAGACTGGATGACGGCATCGGGGAAAGATAAATTAAAAGCTTTTGGAATTGCACCTCCGAACTACTCGTCAGTCGGGAAAAATACTTCTGAATTATTTCCGGAACCTAAACCGGTGCAATGTCCATTATGTAATTCGATGAAAACGACAATGATCAGTGAATTTGGATCAACATCGTGTAAATCGCTTTATAAATGTGATGATTGTAAAGAGCCATTCGATCATTTTAAATGCCACTGAGTAATTTAATTTTTATTATAATTTATTTTCTATGCCATCCATCTTGTATGAAATAAAGGACACCGTTGCAATAATAACATTGAACAGGCCCGATAAATTAAATGCCTTTAATAGGGAGATGGGGTTGCTGTTACAGGGAACGCTTGATAAATGTGAAAGTGATAAATCGGTTAGGGCCGTATATATTACTGGCGCAAAGGCTTTCAGTGCCGGGCAGGATCTTGCTGAAGCAGCGGATCCAAACGGTCCCGGTCTTCAAAAAATTCTTAGTGAACAATTTAATCCGATCATTACACGGATCAGGAACTTATCAAAACCTGTTGTTGCCGCAGTAAATGGAGTGGCAGCCGGCGCGGGCGCTAACATTGCGCTAAGTTGCGACATTGTTGTTGCGAGCGCCTCCTCTGTTTTTATCCAGGCTTTCACAAAAATTGGGCTGATACCCGATAGCGGGGGCACCTATTTTTTGCCAAGGCTAATCGGCTGGCAGAAAGCTTCTGCATTGATGTTATTGGGCGATAAGGTTGAAGCCGGGGAAGCAGAAAAAATGGGAATGATTTATCGTGTTTTCCCCGATGAGAATTTTGAAGCGGAATCTTTTAAGATTGCTGACAAACTATCTGTGATGCCTACACGCGCTCTGGCACTTACGAAACAGGCATTGAATAATTCAATAACCAATTCATTGGAAAAACAATTGATCTGTGAAGATGAACTTCAAACGATTGCGGGTTCTAGCCGTGATTATGTAGAAGGAGTGAGTGCTTTTTTACAGAAAAGAAAACCCGTTTTTACCGGCGAATAATTTATCTGCGTGTGTTTTATACCAACATTTACCTGCACGAATGAAACATCAATCAGCAGCGTGCGAGCCATCAAATGATGTGCTGGTAACGATCAAAACTTAATATCCTGACTTTGGGACGTGGAATGAGAGTAAATTGCATCCCTGATGGACAAATCGAATTTTATTGATTATATAAGAGTGTTTTGCAAAAGCGGTCATGGCGGAGCAGGAAGCCGGCATTTTATGCGCACCAAATTCAACCCCAACGCTGGTCCCGATGGGGGAGATGGCGGACGTGGTGGACATATTATCTTAAGGGGAAATAAAAATCTCTGGACTTTATTGCACCTCAGATATTTTAAAAATGTTCACGCTGATGATGGTGAGGGCGGAAGCGGAAATAATTCAAGCGGTAAAAGCGGTAAGGATGTTTATATAGATGTTCCGCTGGGAACCATTACGCGCGATGAAGAATCGGGGAAAACCGAAGCAGAAATACTTTTAGACGGGCAGGAAATAATATTGATGAAAGGCGGCAGGGGCGGACAGGGCAATGCAAAGTTTGCAACGGCAACCAACCAGGCCCCGGATCACGCGCAACCCGGTGAAGAAGGAATGGAGGGATGGAAGGTGATGGAGCTGAAAGTGCTTGCTGATGTGGGGCTTGTTGGATTTCCAAATGCAGGTAAATCAACCCTGCTTTCAACTATCACTGCAGCAAGACCAAAAATTGCTGATTATGCTTTTACAACATTGACCCCGCAATTAGGCATTGTTGAATACCGCGACGGCAAAAGTTTTTGTATTGCCGACCTTCCGGGTATAATTGAAGGTGCTGCGGAAGGAAAAGGATTGGGTCACCGGTTTCTCCGTCATATCGAAAGAAATCCGGTGTTATTATTTTTAATTCCTGCAGATAGCAATGATCACAAAAAGGAATTTGAAATACTATGTAATGAATTAAAAGAGTACAATGAAGAATTGTTGCACAAACAATTTATTATCGGCATCAGCAAAAGCGATATGCTGGATGACGAATTAAAAGCCTCTATCGAAAAGGAATTGCCGGAAAACATTCCACATATTTTTATTTCATCGATCCTCAATAAAGGATTAATTGAATTAAAAGACCTTTTATGGAAAACATTAAACACCGAAAACAATTAATAACCCTTTACAGAGTATAATGGTTAGATTAATTTTGTTGTTGAATGTTAAAGAATGCAGCAATATAAGCTGCCGCCTTGCAGCGATTGGTTCCTTTATGTAACGAACAAGAGGGGAAATCACTTGTGTGGACGTAGGGTTTGTATAGTGCTTCATAGCAAAACTCGGTGAATCAACAAACCTGATAAATGAAAGGAAGCTGGTGATATAATTCCTGCAATATTATTTGTTATCCTTGTAGTCCCATAAATGCAGGCAGGCATAGGTGCGGTATGGCGACCATTTATCTGAGATTTTGATCATTTGCTCGCGGAATTCTTTTTTATTCATTCTGTCGAGCTTGAATAATTTGATCATGGCATTCTGAATGCCGAGGTCGTCCAGGGCGAAAAGATCCTCTCGGCCGAGGGTAAACATCAGCAACATTTCAACCGTCCATCGGCCAATGCCTTTTATTTGTACGAGATAATCAATCACCTCTTCATTAGACATTTTGGATAATTTTTTATTATCCATTCCATAATCGATCGCAAATTGCGCCACGTTTTTTACATAGGCCACTTTTGCATTTGACAAACCGATGGCGCGCAATGTTTCACTGGGTGTTGCCACGATCTGTTCGGGAGTGGGTTCTTTTTTTCCGTATAGTTCGAGAAATCTTTTAAAAATAACTGCTGCCACTTTTGTAGAAAGTTGCTGCGACATAATGGAGGCACAAAGCCTTATCGGAATATTTTTTCGTTTCTTTAAGGTTAGCTCACCGGCCTGCTCTATTATTTTTTTGAGTTTTTTATTTTTTGAAAGA
>JBDTMM010000232.1:0-4628 GCA_039934275.1 Flavitalea sp.
CGATACCATTTATAACGAAGGGCAGCGGCGGTACATGGAAAGTTTTTCTGCTTATGCGCGCCAGTTCATCGGCGACATGGAGCGCCCCGACGTAGACAAGATCACCGGCCTTTCACCGGTTATTTCCATTGAACAAAAAACCACCAACAGAAATCCGCGTTCAACAGTAGGCACCATTACAGAGGTCTATGACTTCATGCGCCTGCTTTTTGCCCGTACCGCGGAGGCATATAGCTATAACACGGGGAAGAAGATGGTGAAGTTCAGCGAGGAAGAGATCGTGCAGAACATTTACCAGAAATTTCCGGGGAAAAAGATAACGTTACTCGCGCCGCTCATCAGGGGAAGAAAGGGACACTACCGCGAATTGTTCGAGGATATACGCAAGAAGGGTTATTTAAAAGTGAGGGTCGACGGGGAAATAAAGGACCTCGTTGCCAAGATGCAGGTAGACAGGTATAAGATCCATGATATTGAGGTGGTAATAGACAGGCTTGGAGTAACATCGGATATGCGCGTTAGGGTCAGCCAGAGCGTCCAGAAGTCGCTACAGATGGGTAAGGACCTGATGTTCCTGCTCCTGAACGACCTTGACAAAACCGTGCAATACAGTAAATCATTAATGTGCGAGGATACAGGCATCAGTTACGAAGAGCCCTCGCCGAATTCATTCTCCTTTAACTCTCCTTATGGCTACTGCCCGGTATGCAAAGGTTTGGGAGACATTTACCAGGTGAGTATGGCGGCAGTGATTCCTGACCCGCAATACAGCGTAAACGAGGGTGCCATTGCACCACTCGGTGAAGAACGCGAAGCATACGTTTTTAAGCAGGTGCAGCAACTCGCCAGGAAAAATAAGATCGACTTAAATAAGCCCGTTCAGGAACTACCACAAAAATCTCTGAACCTGATACTCTATGGAAATGAAGCCGGCGAAGGAGGCGTGGATCTTGAATTTAATGAAATCATTTCGGGCGCACAGGTTTACGCAGAAGAATACGAAGGCGTTATCCCTCAATTAAAAAGGTGGTTTGCAGGTGGCACAAGCGAGGCGCTGAGGGAATGGGTGGAACAATTTATGGAATTAAAAACCTGTCCTGAATGTAACGGCGCCAGGTTAAGAAAAGAAAGTTTATGGTTTAAGATAGATGGAAAGAATATTTCTGAACTAAGTGCAATAAACCTTGACAAATTAATGCACTGGTTCGAAGGCGTTGAAGACAGGATAAGTCAGAAACAGCAAACGATAGGTAAAGATGTGTTGAAAGAGATTCGCGAGCGGCTGCAGTTTTTGTTAGACGTTGGACTTACTTATCTCACTATCAACCGTTCCGCAAGAACACTCAGCGGCGGTGAATCGCAACGCATCAGGCTCGCTACGCAAATTGGGTCGCAATTGCAGGGCATCACTTATATTTTGGATGAACCAAGTATTGGGTTGCATTCCCGCGACAACGCCCGTTTGATCGATGCATTAAAAAATCTGCGCGACATTGGCAACAGCGTGCTGGTGGTGGAGCACGATAAGGATATTATGCTTGCATCGGATTATTTAGTAGACATCGGGCCATTGGCGGGCAAACACGGAGGTCAAATTGTTGCTCAGGGCGATCCGAAAAGAATATATGAATCGGGGTCGGAGACCTCCAAGTTTTTATTTGGTGAAAAATCCATTCCTGTTCCCCTGGAAAGAAGAAAAGGATCAGGAAAATTCATAGAGCTCAAAGGAGCTAATGGAAATAATCTTCGTACCCTAAATGTAAAATTCCCCCTCGGAAAATTAATTGTGGTGACGGGTGTAAGCGGTAGTGGTAAGTCAACCCTCATCAATGAAACCTTATATCCTATACTCAGCTCACACGCTTATCATTCGCGCACGCATCCGCTGGAACATAAATCGGTGAAAGGCCTCGAAGCGATTGATAAAGTGATTGAAATGGATCAGTCGCCCATTGGCCGCACACCAAGAAGCAATCCTGCAACCTATTGCGGATTTTTTACCGATATCAGAACCTTATTTGCATCGGTGCCTGAGGCAAAGATCAGGGGTTATGCACCGGGACGTTTTTCATTCAATGTAAAAAGCGGCCGCTGTGATGTATGTGAAGGAGGAGGAATGAGAGTGATAGAAATGAATTTTCTCCCCGATGTATATGTCAAGTGTGAAAAGTGCCAGGGCAGAAGATACAACCGCGAAACACTGGAGATCCGCTACAAGGGAAAATCGATCAGCGATGTATTGAATATGACCGTTGATGAGGCCGTTGAATTTTTCTCTGCGGTTCCGTTTATCTATCGTAAAATAAAGGTGCTGCAGGAAGTGGGATTGGGATACATAACACTAGGACAGTCTGCGGTTACCCTTAGCGGTGGTGAAGCGCAACGCGTTAAACTTTCAACGGAACTTGGAAAGAAGGATACGGGTAAAACATTTTATATTCTTGATGAACCAACAACCGGTTTACACTTCTCGGATATACATCACTTATTAAATGTGCTGAATAAGCTGGTTGACCGTGGTAATACCGTACTCGTAATTGAGCACAATCTTGATGTAATAAAAGTGGCCGATCACATTATTGATCTGGGTCCCGAAGGTGGGGATGGAGGTGGATTGATTTTGTATGAAGGTACACCAGAAAACATGGTGAATGTGAAGGAGAGCCATACAGCGCGATTCCTAAAACCCGAACTGGCTAAATAATCCTTTGCGTTCTTTGCGTTACTATATGTATACACAGAAAGGGTATCGCAAAAATCGCAAAGAAAAGCGCAAAGGACGCAAAAAAACAATAGCCGGCAATTGCTCATCGCCGGCTACTGAGGATACTGGAAGAGACCAGAATAGTTATAAATGAATCCAATAAGCAAGCGCAGGGAGTGTTTAAAAAAATCTTTTTGTAAATCTGGGTGTTTGGAATAGGGAACGGACTAGGTTTGACTATACCGGATATCAGATTTTAATAATTTCCCCGCTGCTTACTGGTTTTGCATTTAAAAAAAGAACTGCATAATTATTTTACAGAGATACGGCCGGTGCCGATTTTCTCGTCGTTGCTAAAAACCTGAAACAGGTAAACACCTTTTTCAATGTCTTTCAATAATGTGGTTTGTTTATTCCTGATTTCAGTTTGCCTCACCATGTTTCCATCCATATCGAAAACAAATAGCTGGTACGATTTCCCCTCATCACCTTTCACACTAAAAAAGATGACCTTCTGATTAGCATCGGGGTAAAGTGAAATACGATGAGATTTGTCTGCAAACTGTTTGAAGATGAGGATCGAGTCGCCACTCCGGATAGGAAAGGGCTTCAGAGGTAAGGCGCGTACACTGGAAGCATTAACACCCGTTGATGCTGCTAACAGCATCAGGGTAAAGCTCAGGCACAGCACAGCATTGATCTTGAGTATAGTTGTTTTCATTGGTGCCCAAGGGGGCAGGGTTTATAGGGTACGGATTATAATATTTTTTACGGTCAGCGCTAAATTAGAATCTGATCGGACAGGTTGTTGAATTTCTGAAACGGTTACTGTTGTCGATGAGGAAACCTATTTTGAAACCAGCAGAGTAATAAGAATCCTTATTCGTTGCTGTTCCTCTTTTCTGTCCTGCATTGTAAACGGTAGCACCAGGAATTCCTGTTTTATTTGCCAGCCGTTCTGCAACCTGTGCCTGTGCTGCAGGCATGTGTTGGTAAAACAATGCCGGATCGATATAATCGGTGCTTACGTCATCGATATAATCAGTAAATGTTTTGCGGTGGATGATCTCAAAGCTCACGTTCAAACTTTCGGTGAGGAAGTATTTCACTCCAATTCCCATAGGAATATTCATCTGCGTAAGCTTGTATTCTTTTCTGCCTGGATATTCAGGAAATCCCTGTCCTTCGGTGTGGAGTGGTTGCAGTGCAACCCAGTTCCCCGTAAGTGGGTCCGTTCCCTGTGGATTAAAATGGAACACCCCGATACCGGCGACTACGTAGGGACGTAATTTCCTATAGATATCGGTCTGATCGTATTCAAGAAAAGTAGTGGGATAGATTTCACCCATCAGCAATCCTTCAGTGAATTTGGAGCGGAAATTTGAATTACGTGTTTTACGCGCCTCTTCCAAACCACCCTTTGCTTTGATAATGGCATCATCACCGGACAGTACTCCTTTGTTAAGTGCAAAGCGCACAGCAAAAAGTTCACTTGGATGATAAGATATAAAGCCACCGACGGTTAATTTGGTTTCCTTAATATTATTATCTTTTAAGAAGGGAGTTCCTTTTCCGAGATTACCACCGAGGTCGCCAAGAAAATTGGATGGACCAAATGTTACTCCTGCTTCAATATGCGAGGATTTTTCCGATGATTGGGAAAAGGAATTAAGAAAGAGAAAAGATGTCAGGAACGTCAGTGCACAACACTTCCAAACAGAAAAGGGTAGATCCTGTTTCATGGATATTAGATTTTTTAGTTTTCTTACGGTCAGGGATCATGTGTCAAACACCGATAATTCCATTGACGCCTATTAGAAACGCATAATCTTTCCTTTTTGTGTGTTTTGTGTATAATTTATTTTAAATGGGGGTGGGGCCAAAAAAATCCCGCCGGATGGGCGGGATCATAAAATGACATATT
>JBDTMM010000233.1:0-4608 GCA_039934275.1 Flavitalea sp.
TGATGAGTGTAACCCATCACCTGCGACCGGTTCCATTAACCGCTCTTACCAAATAATAATAAGAAGTATTAGGAGCAAGGCCACTGTCGGTGTACGCGGTGCTGTCTGCAGGATTAGTATTAATAAATGTATATGGACCTCCCGGAGTAATGCCTCTGTATATTTCAAAACCTGTTTCGTTGCATGCGGGGTTTGCGGCATTAATCCAGGTTAATTGTGCAACAGTTTGGGAAATGGGTGTACCCTGCAATAAGGTTGCAGGTGGAGGTTTTGGAATTCCTGCTGCATTTACCACCACAAAATTTGGAGAGTAGTTACTTCCGCAACCATATTTTTCATCATACTTTGCTTTATATGTTCCTGCCGCGGCCTTGTATGTTTGAGTGGTAGCCAATTGTACATTATCACTTGCGCGGTACCAGCGATAATTTAAAAATCCATTAGCCTGCGTTAATAGAACGTGTCGGGGTTGTTGTCACTGTAAGGAAATTTCAACCTGAAATAATGTTTCCTTCCTCCCACATTTATAAAATAGGCCTTGTACAATGAAAAATCAAAAGCACCATACCCAGTGCTGATGCTGTTGGTGGCAACGCTCACCCATTTCTGAAGTCCTGTTTTATTTGTGTCGGGGTATTCCCTTGCGCCGTAAGGTTTGTAGTATTCAATCTAACAAGTGAATCAAGTGGGTTAAAAGTTGCCTGAGCAAAGCAGGAAGCAGCTAGCGCACAAGCAAAGAAAGCGATAAGCAGTCTTTTATACATACAGCAGTATTAAATAAGTAAAGCCTGAAGAATGCTGACTTAAACGGGAAGCTTTAAGAGGATGGTGGAGGAGGGTACAAATAAATATAAAATAAACGGGCAGTGCAAGCCCATGATGTAATACGAGTATAACCACTACATAAAATAGGGTATTGCCGGAGATGTAATGGGTTGGTAGGTTTGATATTAATAATACAGACAAAACATGAAATACCTATTTCCCTCAGCATTCATTCTCAGTTTGGTTATTGTATCGTGCGAAGAACAGGCATTCAGAAATAATACCACCAGTGAGGATTCTTCGGGGAATCTTTCTAACAGGCAACAAATGAAAAGTTCACCATATGAATTACACGGCATAGTTGATCCCGGGATGAACAATTTGGTAGCCTATGCCATTCAAACTCCAACCAGTTGGAAGATGCAGCAGTCATTCACGCGCATCTGGAATGGCAGCACCCCGATAAACCAGAGTTTCATTCGCCTTGTTTCACCCGACCAATCTTCCATGATTGAATTTCTTCCCTATACCCCATATTATTATTATGATGGACCCACTACACGCAGCCTTAGGCAAACCGCAAGCGCTTATGGTTATCATTCGCAAACCAACCAGGGTGAAATGCAACCGATGTATCCACTGGAGTATATAAAAAGAATGTTACTACCACAACTCGCACAGCGCGGCCTGCAAATAAAAATCAATACCGAAAGAACGCTTTCGCCGGTACAAACATCTGCCAATGCACAAAAATTAACTGGATACATCGATGGCATAGCGAGCAATGGAAAACAGGTACGCGTTGATTGTGTCATCAATATTACCACCACCAACTCCGGCGGCGAGACCTATTATAACTGGAACGTTTTTCCATCGGTTGCACTTTGCAATGGAAATGTTGATGCCGTTTATTCATTCCTTGTGAATGCGCGAAATTCTGTAAAATTTAATCCGGATTGGGAGCGCAGAAATGCCCAGTTGGTAAGAACCGGAAACATCGCCAACAATGATATCAACAGGCGCAATGCAGATATGACCCGGGATTATTACAACCACATACAGAAAACGGGAGAAGATATTGCAGACATGAGGAACAAATCGTCCGACAGGAAAAATGAATCCTTCCGCGACGTTATCGGTGGCCAGGCAAAGTATGAAAGTGCAGAAACCGGTGAAAGAGTAAAACTTTCAGACAGTTACAACCACGTGTACAAAGACAAACAGGGAAATTACTACGGCAGCAATTCGGCAATGGATAATAATCAGTTCGACTGGGAAGAATTGCAAAGTGTGGAAACAAAAAATTACTGATCTGCGTTAAACGCGCATATGGTCAGGTAGCCAGGTTTTAATGGCTTTTTTTATTTCAACGGGAGAAAGATTTTCTTTCAGGCATCTTTCTACCAGGGATGGCAGTTCCTCATCGGGTGCGAAACGCAATGCAGCAATTTGCTTGAATGAAAGTCGGTCTTCAAATTGTTCCAGCCTTTGGTTTGTTAGCTGGTAATATCTCAAACGTAACTCCAGGCGCACCACCCTGTTTTGTATTTCAAGTGCGTAATGCTGCCTTAGCATAAAGGACAACCACCCGATTAAAAATATGATCAATGCGAAGGCTCCCCATATCAGTGACTCATGCTGGTTTTTAAACATCATCCTGATGGCCGCGGTGAAGGCAGTAAGAATAATGGGGTAGAAAATAAAGTGATGAGGAGTGTAATATCGAACGTGATTTGAATACTTCTGCTTGTCCATGCTCACTGATTTTTTATAGCTATCCCTGAAAAATTAAATCCTCCTGATTGCTCAGGAGGATCAATATATGGATGGGTTAGTAAGTACAGGAAATAAATTCCCTACCACAATATTAAAAAGAATTTTTTCTTTATAAAAAAATAATTTCATTTATTTTATCAACATTCGAATTTTGAGGTGTGGAAAAGCCTAAACACGTACATCATCTGCGCCTCATCTTTATATAAACTACATTTACGGAAACGAAATATCATGAAATTTCCAACACCGGTTTCTGTGGGAGCGTTAGCGGAACTTATATCAGCAGAACTCATTGGCAACACAGCAGGGCACGCAACAGGGATCAACGAAATTCATAAAGTGGAGCAGGGCGATGTAGTGTTTGTGGACCATCCAAAATATTATAGCAAGAGCATAAACTCGGCTGCGAGTTTCATCATTATAGACAAAATAGTAGATTTTCCCGAGGGGAAAGCACTACTAGTAGTGGATCAGCCTTTTGAAGCATACCTTAAAATAGTAAGGCACTACCGACCCTTCAATCCTTCATCTTCCCTTCACAGCGAATCATCTTCAGTTGGTAAAGGAACTTTTGTTTTTCCAAACGTGTTCATTGGCAACAATGTAGTAATTGGGGAAAATTGCATTATACACCCCAATGTTTCCATTATGGATCACTCCGTGATCGGTAACAATGTAATTATCCAGGCCGCCACCGTAATAGGATCGGATGGATTTTATTATAATACCAAAAAGAGCCGGGAGGTGTGGTACAAAAAAATGGAAAGCTGTGGAAGAGTGGTGATTGAAGATGAGGCAGAGATCGGTGCGGGGTGCACTATCGACCGCGGTGTGAGCAGCGATACAAGGATAGGCAGGGGAACAAAAATCGATAACCAGGTGCACATTGGTCACGATGTGGTGATCGGAAATAATTGCCTGATCGCCGCACAGGCTGGAATTGCTGGCGCCACTACACTTGGAAATGGTGTTACGATATGGGGACAGGTTGGAATATCAAAAACTCTTACTATCGGCGACAATGCAGTGGTGAACGCACAAAGCGGCATTGGCCGCAACCTTGAAGGAAATAAAGTTTACTGGGGATCGCCGGTTGAAGATGCAAAAACAAAAATCCGGGAACTCGTTTGGATAAAACGCATTCCCGAATTATGGAAAAAGGTGATGGAATAATATCATTTACTGGTACACATAGTCATAAGGCAGCAGCTCGGCCAATTTTTTCCAGGCCCAGTAACCCGTATTAACCACATCGGACTGCTCATAAAAGAATCCGTTCTCTTCCACCACAAATGAATCGTTTACATCGAGCAGCGTAACCTGCATATGGGTATTTAAAGGAAGTTTGAATTCGTCTAAAAACTTATTATCAGGTGTAACGCGTTTGTAACTAATTCGGTAACGTCCATTCCAGTTTACGGTTACGGTGTTGCTGTCTAAAACATAAAGGCTGCTATCGTACAGATTACTAATTTCAGTGGCTTGCTGTCCACTTTCTAATTTTTCTACCATAAACCCTTCTTCATTTATGGTGCTGTCGTAAAGTGCAGTCATAAAATGCAATCTTGATCCAAGGTAAGTGCGCGCCCTGTTCCTTACCCATTGCTCTTTAACCGCTGCGGTGGTATCTATCTCCACAAAAAAGGGATAGCCGGTATATTGACTGATGCTCGAGTTATAATCATATACAAATGAATCGAGCTGATACTTTAGGGTATAACCGAGTGCATTATTTCTTACAATGATGTCATCCGATGCCATCACCTTTAGGCGGTGACGTTTTTTGTTCTTTGTAAAATAAAAACGGAGCGCCTGCGGATTTTCAATGGTGCACTGCGCAGCGCCTGGGGTGGTGCCGATAAAATTATCGAAAAAGAATTTTCCGTACTTCACCCAACCATCCGCGACCTCACTGGAAGCAACTACCGCTACTTCTGCAAGAGTTTTATCAACCTGAACCATAGTAATCAGCATAGTATCGTTTAGCATTTGGGTGTTGCTGATTCGGAATGATTTTTTTTCGTAACCAGTATACGAGATCACAAGGTCGTAGCCACCGTTTGGTAA
>JBDTMM010000234.1:0-4594 GCA_039934275.1 Flavitalea sp.
CCAGCGTTGAAATGCTGAGCCTTAGGTTTTCCGTTTTTAAAAGTTCAGCCCCACAAGCTTCGAGCGTGGCCCCCGTAGTTAATACATCGTCTACAAGCATAACATGTTTGCCCATTACCTGCGCTTTGTTCCTTAACGAAAATTTCCCCTCAATGTTTTGCCAGCGCTCATTCCTGTTCTTTTGCGTTTGTGTTTCTGTTTTTACTTTTCGTTCAACAACGTCATAGAGTACCTGCGCACCCGTAACTTCGGCTATTCCTTCACAAATGATGGCCGCCTGGTTGTACCCCCTTCTTTTTTCTCGCTGATAGTAAAGCGGCAACGGTAACAGCGCCTCTATATCATTATATATAGTCCCTGACTTCATCGCGGCACCCATCTTTCTTCCAAAATATAATCCCACTTCTTTATTTCCTTTGTATTTAAGCTGGTGGAGCAAATGCTGCATGGAAGATTGTTTTGTAAAATATACATACGCCGCTGCGGATTCTATATTGATCCTCCCCCTGAAAAGTTTCTCTACCGGATTAGTACTATGATTAAAGAAACCTGTCAATGGTAAATTTGCTATACAGTCCAGGCAGATGAGCTGGTTTCTTAAAACCTCTTCACTACCACATCCCGCACACAGATCCGGATACAGCAAATGTAAAACGCCCCGTAGCCCCTGTTCTATTATATTATCCCTGCTATACATTGAAAAGATACTGGTACAATTCATCTACCCTCGACATCTGCACAACTTCGATCCCATACTGTTTGGGATTTAATTTCGATTCTCCTTTTCTTCCACCGCCAAGGTTATATTTCGACACTACTATCTTTTCGAATCCAAGTTTTTCTGCTTCCTGTATCCTTTGCTCGATCCTGTTCACAGCTCTTATCTCTCCGCTCAAACCCACTTCACCCGAAAAACAAATGTGCTGTGGTATCGGTACGTCTTCGAAGGAACTTAATAATGCCGACAATACCGCAAGGTCAATGGAAGGGTCTTCTACTTTTATACCACCGGCAATATTCAGGAACACATCCTTCATTCCGAAATGAAAGCCTCCACGTTTTTCAAGTACCGCCAATAACAACTGCATCCTTCTAAGATCAAACCCCGATACGGTTCTTTGCGGTGTTCCATATACCGATTGAGTTACCAGCGCCTGCACCTCTATTAATAATGGACGCATACCTTCCATGGAAGCCGCAATCGCGATCCCACTGAGTTGTTCTTCTTTTTGTGTGATCAATATCTCACTCGGATTATTTACGCCGCGCATTCCATCGCCAGTCATTTCATAAATCCCCAATTCAGAGGCACTTCCAAATCTATTCTTCAAAGTTCTGAGAATACGATATGCATAATGCCTGTCACCCTCGAACTGGAGAACAGTGTCCACCATGTGCTCCAATATTTTCGGACCCGCTACAGCGCCGTCTTTTGTAATGTGCCCGATTATGAAAACAGGAATGTTAGATTCTTTTGCAAAGCGCTGCAACTCCGATGCACACTCCCTGATCTGCGAAATACTTCCCGGTGAAGAATCAATATAATTTGATTGAAGCGTTTGAATGGAATCAACAATGACCAACTGTGGTTTGATCTTTTTGATCTCCTGGAAAATTATTAGTGTGGAAGTTTCAGTCAATAAATAAAAATCCTCGTGTTTCAGATTCAACCTGTCCGCACGCATTTTTATTTGTTGTTCACTTTCTTCCCCACTTATATATAATACCCGAAGCGATTTTAACTGCAAACCATTCTGAAGAAACAAAGTTGACTTTCCAATTCCCGGTTCACCAGCAACAAGAACGATACTTCCCGGCACAATACCACCACCAAGAACTCTGTTGAGTTCCAGATCTGTGGTTATTATTCTTTCCTGTTCTACATTTTGAATGGTGTGAAGCGCCACCACTTTAGAATCTCTTTTTCCATCACGCATTTCTTTCCATCCATTATCTTCTTTTGAGTTGTCTTTATGAATAACTTCTTCAACAAATGTGTTCCAGCTTCCGCATGATGGACACTTTCCTGTCCATTTTGCACTTTCATAACCACAGGCAGAACAAAAAAATGCCGTCTTAACTTTACTCATGATGTGAAGGTAGAAGAAGAATCTAAACGTTGGGAGGATGAAAAAACGTAGAAGGAAAAGAATAAAACGATATCAAAGTAAAAGGGTCAACATTGCTGCTGACCCCTTACTTACTAACCCATTAAATTCTTGCACTAAATTACAAATTAGCACCACATAACAAAATAAATTTTTGATGTTGTGCATAATTTAAATCCATCTTCGCATTTACCCGATTAAACCTCATAACCAGTATTAACTTATTGATAATTAAATACTTAACTTGTGCTTAATTTTGAAATATTGCCCATTGTGATAAAATGTCAGCCCTTGTTTTTCACCTACTTATCTAATGACAAAAAGACTAAAAAATTATCTTTTTTATGACGGATTTGGCGTACAAAAAACTTGGATTTTCGTTTGATACTATATCTTGAACTTAAAATGGATTTGTGCTATGACCCCATCAATAATGATTATCTCTTTACTTTTTCTTGGCATCAGCGTACTGGTTTCAGGTATCCTGAAAAGCAAGTTTAAAAGCTATGGAAAAATTAACCTCGCTTCCGGCATGTCGGGGGCAGAGGTAGCCGCTAAAATGCTCCGCGACAATAATATATATGATGTAAAAATTACATCTGTGGAAGGTTTTATGACCGATCACTACAATCCGGCCACCCAAACGGTGAATCTGAGTCCTGAAGTGTATGCCGGCCGGTCGATTGCATCAGCAGCGGTTGCCGCCCACGAGTGCGGCCATGCTGTTCAGCACGCCACCTCTTACCGGTGGCTTACTTTAAGGAGCAAACTGGTTCCGGCTGTTCAGTTCAGCTCAGGGATAGTTCAGTGGATCCTCCTCGCTGGTATACTTATGATCAACGCCTTTCCGCAACTGCTGTTAGGCGGAATTATCCTTTTCGCTGTGACCACCGTGTTTTCAGTGATCACCCTGCCCGTGGAAATCGATGCAAGCCGCAGGGCGCTGGCATGGATGAATACCTCCGGAATTGCCACAACAACCGAATACCCTAAGGCTAAGGACGCCCTGAAGTGGGCCGCAATGACCTATGTGGTTGCCGCACTCGCCTCAATTGCTACGCTTGTTCAATACGTAATGATATATACAGGCGGAAGCCGCAGAAACTAAATACCTGGGAAAACGGCTTGAGCCCGCAAAGGGCATAAAATAAAAAAGGGGATCGTGTGATCCCCTTTTTTATAGTTTGATTTCATCTTCGTGCTTGTCGAAGAAATGGTATTCCGTGAGGTGGTAGTTCGTATTCTCCTTGATTTTGATTTTCTGACCAAATTTCCATCGCCATTTCCAAACCTTTGAGCGGCGGAACAATGTTCCCTTTGTAAAATAAGAATAGAGCATGGGATGAAGGACCAAAGTGAGGTCCTTGTTCTGGTGTGTGACCAGGTAAGTTAAATTCTTTTCAATTTCGTCTTCCAGCAGCAGGGTAGAGGATATTTTGCCGGTTCCATTACAGGTAGGGCAAACCTCCTGGGTATTGATATTCATTTCGGGCTTCATACGCTGACGCGTAATCTGCATCAAGCCAAACTTTGATATGGGAAGAACCGCGTGTTTGGCCCTGTCGGGTCGCATGAATTCTTCCATGGATTCCATCAGTTTCCGCTTATTGTCAGGAAGTTTCATGTCAATGAAATCCACTACAATGATACCACCAAGGTCGCGCAGCCGTAGCTGCCTCGAGATCTCAAATGCAGCTTCGAGATTTGTTTCAAGGGCATTTTGCTCCTGGTTGTTGCTCACGCTTTTGTATCCGCTGTTTACGTCAATGACGTGCAGGGCCTCCGTATGTTCAATGATCAGGTAAGCGCCGCTGTGCAGGTTAACCGTTTTACCAAAGGCAGCCTTCACTTGTTTGGTGATACCAAACTGGTCGAAGATTGGCAGACCATTATTATAGTAAGAGAGAATGTCCGATTTCTCGGGCGCTATCCGTTGTATATAGTTCCTGGTATCATTGAATATATTCCTGTCATTGACCACGATCTTGTTGAAGTCTTCATTCAGCAGGTCTCTTAACATGCTGGTGGTTTTGGTTTGCTCACTTAGCACCTTCGTAGGCGCAATCGCACCCTTCAGGTTTTTCTGAATGAGCTTCCAGGTTTCAACGAGCATTGTCAAGTCCTCGTGGAGTTCAGCCGTATTCTTTCCTTCCGCGGCTGTTCTTACGATCACCCCGAAGTTTTTCGACTTGATGGCCTCCACGATCTTCTGCAAACGTTTTCTTTCTTCTGCAGAATGGATCTTTCTGGATACGGCAACAATGTCATTGAAAGGAGTGATCACTACGAACCTTCCGGGCAATGAAATTTCACAGCTCAGGCGCGGGCCCTTGGCTGCGATCGGTTCCTTCAATATCTGTACAAGAATATTGGGTTTACCGCTTAATACTTCATTGATCTTGCCGGTTTTGATGATCTCCGGTTCAACGGTGAACGTTGAAAAATCAAACCCATCGGGACTGTTGTCGTTGAGTGCGATCTGGGTG
>JBDTMM010000235.1:0-4589 GCA_039934275.1 Flavitalea sp.
AAAAAATCTTCCAGAAAATTCCGACGGAACGCGACATATTTCAAAATTAAATGATCAGAACTTCATTGACGTGCAAAAATCGTACTTGTTAGTTGGCTTTAAAATATCGTTGCTCGAACTTTTGGTATTCAGTAAGATCCTGCTTGTTTTTTAACACTTCAAGATTCGCCTCGCTGATGACCAGGAACGAATATTTTGTAGCTGGCAGCCATGGTACGATGCGGGTCGCGGCCACAAGAGTGGTCTTTTGCAGATAATCCAGCGCTACGGCTGCGTTTTCAAATCCCGTCATCACTACCAGCTTCAGCGTATCATTCACCGACTGGTTATTAATAGTGATCGGTTTATTATAGAATTTTTCCAGGTTGTAGCGGTTGAATGCATTTTTCGATTCGGTGACGTACACCGGATCTACCCTGGAAAGTACTACCACCACTGCATGTGGGGCCTCTACGTTGAAGGTATAGGCGCTTGCCACTTCCGCTTTGGCACTGTCTTTCTTCGCCATTGGCGGAGGGAACTTTAATTTCAGTGAATCTGCCAGGCTCATTTTCTTAGCCAGCATCCGCGCGGTATCCTGCTTTAATGGGGTGCCGATCATTTCACCTTGCTTTGGAGGGGCGTTTACCACCGTAACGGTATCCTCTATGCGCTTTATTTCCAGTTTTGTAAGGTAGTCCTCAATTTCTTTTCTTCTTCCCAATACTTCGAGAAAAGTTTTCGCCTTTACAGCCATGGGATCATCGGGATAAACATCAATGATGCTTTGCAGCTCCTTGCGCGCTTCATCGTCTTTTTTATTATGGATATAATACACCGATTCTATATATAAAAGTTGCGGCGTCCAGTAAAGCGTTCCGTATAAACTGTCATTGATCTTTTTCTGCGCCAGCGCCTTTTCAAAATCGCCTTCTATAAAAAGGGTGTAAATTTTTTCGTAGTCTTTGGTAATCTGTTGTTTTGCTTTATCGCCTTCACCCGTAGCGGCATTGTGTACCTGCTTTTGAAATTTGGTGCCTGCAAATTTCTGATTCATTTCTTGTTCAATGGCTGCGGCCTTTTCGTTCTTGCCGGTTTTCCGGTAGGCGTAGTACAAATAATAAAGCGCCTCGGGCATTCTGGTACTATAAGGATACTGGTTAACAAAATGTTCCAGTGTATCGATTGCTATTGGATATTCCTCCAGTTTCTCTACGAAAATAATTCCCATGTTCAGCATTGCATTCTGAACAGAGTCCTCCGATTTTTCCTGTTGCTGTGGGGTGAGCGGAATATTTTTCAGCAATACCTGGTATATCGCTGCGGGGTTTAGCTGCGATTGATCGGCACTGTCGCCTTCGGCCGGGTTGCCATTGTTTTCTTTTGCTGCAGCGCTTTCTGCAATGGATGCCTGCCGGCGCCAGTTGTCAACATTCGGTCGGTTGCCCCAAACCTGTTTAAAGGAAGTAAATCCCTTCGATTTCAATGAAGGGTTATTAAAGTACCAGTCGCCCTTTGTATCATTTTCAAAAAGTTCAGGGGCAGCTTTGTTTGCGTTATCCATCCCAACAGCAGCATTTCCCGTGGTCGATTCTTCTTCTTTCAAACCCTGTCTCTTTCTAAATTGCCTTACCATTTTCTTCAGTATTGCTTCGCGTTGCGGAGCAGGCATAGCGGCAAGTTGTTGCAGGCTGTCCTGCCGGTGGAGTACGTCCATTTGCAGTACCAGATCCTGCAGTATATCCTTTCTTTTCTCAAATTCGGTGGTGTTGGGAATACCGGGATCATTGTTATTGATCGAATCGTAATATCTTTTTGCTTCGCCATATTCCCGTTCGTTAAACGAAATATCGCCCAACAGCAAAAACGACCTTGTGCGTTGTATTGGATTTAGATTTGAAGTAGAGGCAGCGGTGGATTTCAGCAGCATTTGTTTTGCGCCGGGAACATTATTCCTTTCCAGTTCAATTTGTGCTGCGGTGTAATAAACAATGTCGCGGTACTTCACGTATTTATCTCTTTTGCCCATCTTCTGCAGTTCAGCGATGTTTTTCTTTATCGCATTTGAATCGGAAGCGTTTTGCCTTATGGAATTTAAAATGCCATACACTTCCAATACCGGATCGAGTGTGAGCTTTACTGCTTTTTCATAAAACTCCCTGGCATGGTCGTGATCTTTATTGAGTTCGTATAACTGTGCGATAAGGTATTCCCACCGTGCTGTTTCCTGGCGGTTGGCGGCGTTATCGAGCGAACCTTCGAGGTAGATGGCAGCGCTATCGTATATTTTTTGTTTGTAGAAATATAGCGACTGCACTTCGTTAAGATCGGTGCGGAGGCGATCTGGAAAAACGGGATCATTTTTTAACGTCTGGATAAGGCTGGCTGCCTGGGCCATCGCATCTTTTGCGAGGTAAGTTTTTATCTGCCATACAAATGATTCGTTGCGGCTTGGGGGCGTGGACATCATTCTTCTTACCAGCGTATTGTTTTCTTTTGTGGAAACCGATAAAGCGCTGCCACCTTCATTGGAATTACTGCCGATGGGCAGGTCGTAGCCATCATCTTTTGGCGAAAAGGCATAATTGATGTACTGAAAGGTCATGTATGCCGAGTCGAGGTCGTTACGCAAATAATAAGCGCGCCCCATGAGCAGGTACAGATTATCTATCCACGAATTCCGGAGATCGTGGTTGAGCACCCCGGCATTTGCCTTGTACACCACGGAATCGAGTTCCGTTTTATCGGCCGATGTTTTATCGAGACTGTAATTGTAAAACGGAAGCAGTTGAGTGTAGTCGTCTTTATTGGCGAGTTTGGCCCTTTCCAGCACTTCATTCAGTTTATTGTTGGCGTTGAAGTACCAGTTATAATGGGTAACAGTATTTTGAACGAAGCGCCGGGTGTTGGTGAGTTTTTTGTCGGCCCCTTTTTCTGCGCCTAATAATTTATTCTCGTATTTTTTAGGCTTTTTCAGATCATAAGGTAACACAGGCTGTCCGAAAGCTTCGGGGAGCCAGGAGCATAGGATGATAACAACCAGAAGTGTTTTGGATAAAACCTTTAGCATCAGCGGAGCAAACTAAGTTCTTAATAACTGATTTTCAAGAAATTTATTTTAAATTATAGCCCAATAGAGGTGTTAAAAAAGAATTTGCATTTCCTTTGCGTCTTTGCGATTTCTTTGCGCCTTGGCGTGAAATTTCTCGCAAAGCCGCAAAGGACTACCTTTAAACCAAGAACACCCGGTATGGCCAAATTCGATGCCAATTCAACTTTAAAAAGGTTACAGAACCGGTACAGGCTGGTGGTAATGAACGACGACACCTATGAAGAGGTGGTCACTTTTAAATTGTCGCGGATGAGCGTTTACGTCACTCTTAGCACCATTTTTGTACTGTTAACGGGCCTTACGGTGGCCCTGATCGTGTTTACGCCATTGCGTTTATACATTCCAGGATATGGTGATTTTAACGCCACCAAAGAATTGCGTGAACTAAAAGTGAAGACTGATTCGTTAGAGCAGGCGGTGAGGTACAAAGAACAATACCTGAATAATATAAAAAGGGTGCTTCAGGGCGATGTGACGTTAAAACTGGATACAACAAAAATCGACGTTCCTAAAAGTGAAAATGACGAATAAACTCCAACACTATGTTCAACCAAAAATCGAAATCAACCATTTCTTCAGATGCACCCGTTCCACAGGGCGGTGCAAGTATTATTGCTGCAGGTACCACGCTCAGAGGCGATATTAACAGTACCGGTGACATCCGCATCGATGGCACCCTCAATGGTAACATCAATTGTACTGCAAAAGTAGTGATCGGGGCAAACGGGGTGGTCCAGGGCGACATTTCCGGCCAGCAGGCAGATATCATGGGTAAAATCGATGGTACCATCAAAGTAAAGGAACTGTTGCAGTTGAAAGGCGGCAGCAACGTGAATGGTAATATTCATGCGGGCAAGCTGCAGATAGAAACCAGCGCAAACTTTAACGGGCAGTGTCACATGACCACAATTACGCCGGCAAATTCGCCTTCGATTAGCAACACAACATCGAACAACACCACATCAAAACCTTTGGTAAGCGCGAGTTTACCCGAGGTAAAAACAGACAAAACGGTTTCTACGGAACCATTATTCACGCTTAAATAACGATCTCAGGGCAATTGCAACAGCAGACAGACAGCAGTTTTATGGGCAGGCCATTTCTTCCAATCATAGTGATATTCATTGCGACCACGCTTATTTTAATTGCAGTTCCGTCGCTGAACATGCTTTGGAATATGAGCCGTAACGTGATGATCGCGGGCAATGTTATTTTGTTCGGAGCAACCACCGTTTCCTTTTTTCTGTATTCCAGGTCGCTGAAGAACAATAGCGTTCACGCTTTTTTAAGGATGATCTACGGCGGAATGTTCGCTAAAATGTTAATCTGTCTTTTTGCGGGGATCATCTATATTATTACGGTAAAAAAAGGCGTGAGCAAGGGCGCCATTTTCGGGTGCATGTTCCTGTACTTTGTATATACTTTTGTGGAAATTTCCATCATTCTGAAAATGAGCAGACAGGGGAAATATGCCAAAGACAGAGGCGCCGCTTGAGGC
>JBDTMM010000236.1:0-4556 GCA_039934275.1 Flavitalea sp.
CAGCATTCCTTTGATCACACAGGATGGAATGTAGTCTCCCAGTACGCCGGCCTTTACATAACCGAGTATTATCTGGATTGCTCCACCGATAACCACGGCCAGTAAAAATGCTTCGTACACCTGCAATTTTCCAATGGCCACCGCAACAATTGCGGTTAAACCTGCCGCCGGACCACTCACACTTATTTGTGATCCGCTCAAACTTCCTATCACAATTCCACCTACAACTCCCGCGATAATACCGGCAAATAATGGTGCCCCGGACCCGAGGGCGATGCCCAAACACAGTGGCAGCGCTACTAAAAAAACAACGGTAGCGGAAGGCAGGTCGTATACCAGCGACTTAAAATAATTATTGGATTTTTTCACCGTAAAATGTTTTGCAAACACCCGTCACACTCAATAGCACCTTAATGCCATGAGTTCTGTAACGCGTTGCGTTAAGAAATAAAATGTAATCTGAGAGATCGTGATTACAATTCCGGTGGCGGAGAAACCAGTTCGCCGTGGAAAGCAAGTATGCGGCCCGCATCTTCCATCTGATGCAATAATTTGGGCGAGGCTATTTCGAAACTTAAGTGGAGATGTGATTCGTGGAGTAATTCTTCGAGTATGGTTAACCCACCGCCCGATGCCTTTTCTTCCGTTGGACCAGAAGGAGGGAAATTTTTTGAACTATCGTCTGAGCCGGAACAGGAAATTTTCTCACTGCTTTGTTTCTGTCCCGGATACTGAAAATAATTGATAGAAGTGAGAAAAATAAGGCAAAACGCCATCAAGGCAACGGATATCAGCCTGCCAGGACTGTGGGTAAAAAATATATTTCCTCCTCTTTTCATGCGTTGCAAAGATAGTTTTCGTGGCCAGCTATCAAATTCATTTACCTTTTTTTAACAATTTGGGTTTCGTGCTTTAATTTTAGCATCTTAAAATTATTGCATGACCGTTTCATACCAGATCAGCAGTCTTGAAGATTACCATAAACAATACAAGAGAAGTGTGGAAGATCCGGAAGGTTTCTGGTCAGATATAGCTTCGAATTTTTATTGGAGAAAAAAGTGGGACAAAACGCTCACGTGGAATTTTAAAGATCCATTGGTAAAGTGGTTTGAAGGTGGAAAACTGAATATCACAGAAAATTGCCTCGACCGGCACATCGCTGAACTTGGCAACAGTCCTGCCATTATCTGGGAGCCGAACGATCCAAATGAATCGCAGCGCACCCTTACCTATTCCGAATTATTATTCAGGGTTTCGCAATTCGCCAATGTGCTGAAGAACAATGGTGTTAAAAAGGGCGACCGCATTTGTGTGTACATGGGCATGGTTCCTGAACTGGTAATTGCAGTGCTTGCGTGCGCAAGGATTGGGGCCATACATTCGGTAGTATTCGGAGGTTTCAGCGCGCAAAGTATTTCTGACCGATTACAGGATGCACAGGGAAAATTCGTGATCACCTGCGATGGTGCATACCGCGGCAACAAAGAAATTCCATTAAAATCTGTAATAGACGATGCACTTATTCATTGTCCCTTCGTGGAAAAAGTAATCGTACTCACCCGCACAAAAACACCGGTGAGCATGATCAAGGGAAGAGACGTATGGTGGGAAGATGAAATTAAAAAAGTGGAGGAACAGGGAAATCCATTTTGCGAAGCAGAAGAGATGGATGCAGAAGACATGCTGTTTATTTTGTACACTTCCGGCTCCACCGGAAAACCTAAAGGTGTGGTACACACCTGCGGTGGATACATGGTGTACACTAATTACAGTTTTGTAAATGTGTTTCAATATAAACCCGGTTACCTCCATTTCTGCACCGCAGACATCGGCTGGATCACAGGTCATAGTTATATCGTGTACGGTCCCTTAAGCGCCGGCGCCACTTCTTTAATATTCGAAGGCGTACCTACCTATCCGGATGCGAGCCGCTTCTGGCAAATTGTTGACAAATACAGGGTGAATATTTTATATACCGCGCCAACTGCTATCAGGTCGCTGATGAGTTACGGAACGGAGATCGTTTTAAAACACGACCTCACTTCATTAAAAGTTTTAGGAACGGTTGGTGAACCTATCAATGAAGAAGCATGGCATTGGTACGATGAAAATGTGGGAAAGAAAAAATCACCGATTGTAGATACATGGTGGCAAACGGAAACAGGTGGTATCATGATTTCGAATATCGCAGGCATTACTCCTGCAAAGCCTTCCTTCGCAACACTTCCCTTACCAGGAATACAACCGGTACTTATCGATGAAAAAGGAAAAGTGATAGAAGGAAATGGCGTGAGCGGAAACCTTTGCATCAAATTTCCATGGCCAGGAATGTTGAGAACCACCTATGGTGATCATGAAAGGTGCAGGCTGAATTATTTCGCTAGCTACGACGATTTATATTTTACCGGAGATGGTTGTTTGAGAGACGAAGATGGACATTACCGCATCACGGGCCGAGTAGATGATGTATTAAATGTAAGCGGCCACAGGATCGGTACCGCAGAAGTAGAGAATGCAATCAACATGCACACTGGTGTTGTTGAAAGCGCAGTGGTTGGTTTTCCGCATGATATAAAGGGACAGGGCATTTATGCATTTGTTATCTGCGCGGTAAAATCTACTGACGATGCATTAATGAAAAAAGATATCGCTTCCACCGTATCGAGAATAATCGGGGCGATCGCAAGACCCGATAAAATACAGCTGGTATCGGGCCTGCCTAAAACACGCAGCGGAAAAATCATGCGGCGTATTTTAAGAAAGATTGCGGAAGGTGAAACCAAAAATCTTGGTGACATAACAACATTGCTTGATCCGGGAATTGTAGAAGAAATAAAATTGGGAAAAGTGTAATTATCTCCGGATGGTCACCTTAATTCCGGGACGAATGTATTCACAAATTTCATCGAGGTCCTCATTGCGGAGTGATACGCAGCCTTGCGTCCAGTTGGTGTAATCATCAACCACAATATTGTCGTGAGGCCAGGTTCCGTGTAGTGCAATTCCTCCCCCTATACTGGCAGATTTTGGTATTAACCCCTGGGCTTTTCGTTTATTGAATTTATCCCAGCTTTCTTTATTCGGGTAATCTAGCATCAGCATTTCGTGCCATTTGGGGTGCGGGCGCATACTTATAATTTTAAATGTTCCTTCGGGTGTTTTTCTGTCGCCTGCAATCATTTTATCTTCCTGCGATGTACTTCCGAACACAACCGGGTAAGTAGCATACCATCCTTCATCGTCGTAAACCTGTAATTCATAGTCGGATTTGTCAACAATGATGTACACTGTTCCGCTCGGCTGGCCGGCGATCATTCGTTTGTTTATTTTACGCGCCTCGAAGGAACGGAAAGCAAGAAGACCCATAATACTGAGGAATATTATACCCGCGCATATTCTTTTCATGATCATCATTTGTGTAAAGACGGGCGATAGCTTAAGAAGTTTACATGATCAGGTTTAATTTCACTTTTAAAGGCCGAATCATTTAAAATTAACGAGATTAATAGAATGATATTTCAGGGGCAGTTCAATTTAACAAAATTATTGGCTGATCCTTATCCCAAAATTGTACGGCGTCTGATCGAGGGAATTTTTAAACATACTTTTAGTGGCGTAAGAGGCATACAGTTTTATCGGCCCGAACAATAACTCGGCGATATAAGATATTTTGAATTTGCGGAGGTCATAATCGTCGTGGTATTTTACTTTGCCCTTGCCACCGCCAACAGTTTTTTGTCTTGACGAATACAAGTACCCTGCGCTTGCGCCCGCACTAAAACCAAATCCATTTTTTCTTTCGGGTGCGAAATTAAAGTTCAGCATTACGGGCACCGTTAAATAATCCGCGGCGAGTTTATTTTTCCTGTAGTCTGCCACATCCATGATTACTTCTGGTTTATTCGTTTTTTGAAATCGGATATTGTCTTCGTATTTATAATTATTCAGTTCGAGGCCTGCACCATATTTCAGGTTCACAACATGTTTTATCATATTCAGCCGCTGCATGAATATCCAGATGTTTACGTTTGTGGATTTAAAATTACGCTGGTTGAACCAATCACTGTTTGCGCCTGCTGGCAAATAACCTGTGGCGATCGCCTGCGTATAATTTGTTTTATCATTCACCTGATTAAAACCGAGGTCAATAATAAACCAGTTGGTAACTACATTCTGATTGGCATAATAATTACGGCGGTAAATATTGGGATTGCTTCTGTCGGAACCCTTACGAACGATGATCATATTACCCACGTGAATGGTATCGTAGCTCGACGAAACGCTCGCTGGCATGGTGTCGTTTAAAATGGAAATCGTTGTTGAATCTGGCTGAGCCATTGACCCAAGTGCACAGCAAACCATTGCCACCATTAATGCAGTTATCTTTTTCATACTATTCTTTTATATACTTTTATAGTGTGCTTATTGATTACTTACCTGCAAGCCATTTTTACGCAACAGGTCGCCGCCAGAACCAAGAGAAGTAACTCTTTCAAAAACCGTTGAAGCTTTTCTGAATACTTCCCTGAATTTTGTTTTTTTAGAGAAGGAAGTAT
>JBDTMM010000237.1:0-4555 GCA_039934275.1 Flavitalea sp.
TTGTAGATATTTATCACAATTCCACCGCCATTGATGCCTATGTTCCGAAAGACAATTCCGGAAAATATGTGTTGGATAAAGCATGGGAATATATGCTTACGCCGTAGGTATTTCACAATACCCGCGACACATTATTTCTTTACAAATTCCACTCTCGGGTTATTTGCTTTCCTTCGGAGTTGAATTTCCTGAAATGGAGTTTTTTCTCCGTAATCTTTTGAGGTTACCCCGATTCAAACTGTTTAGCATCGGGCAATTGAGAAAAATCATTTTTAATTTAAATTGAATGTATGCGAGCGATTATATTGAAAGATTTTGGCGGATCGGATCAATTGGAAGTAACCGACATCCTGGTGCCGGAAATCGAATCAAACGAAGTGCTTGTGCAAATGAAAACCTTTGGCCTAAACCCGGTAGACGTTAAAACCCGCAAGGGAAAGGGCCAGGCAGCAAGATTGAAAAATGAAAACCCAATGATATTGGGTTGGGACATTTCTGGTACGGTCATAAAAACAGGATCCGAAGTAAACTCATTCAAAAACGGCGACGAAGTTTTTGGTATGATCAACCTTCCCGGCATTGGAAAAGCTTATGCTGAATTTGTTGCGGCACCTGAAGCGCACATCGCAATAAAACCCAAAAATATTAGTCACCAGGAAGCAGCTGCAGCAGGCATTGCTGCTATGACCGCCTACCAGGCGCTTACCAAACACGCAGTCATAAAAAAGGGGGATACCATTTTAATTCATGCTGCATCGGGTGGCGTAGGGCACTATGCTGTGCAAATTGCAAAACACCTTGGCGCATACGTCATCGCTACTTCTTCTGTCCAAAATAAAAACTTCGTGATGGAGCTGGGTGCAGACGAACACATCGATTACAAAGCAAAACCATTTGAAGAGGTATCGCCGGTTGTGGACCTAATTCTTGATACTATTGGAGGCGAGAATATCGACCGCTCTTTAAAAATCTTAAAAGAAGGAGGCACCATTGTGGCAATACCAAGCGGCATTAGTGAATCGGTTACCGAAAAAGCAATGGCGCAGGGTAAAATCGGAATATTTTTCTTTGCATTATCAAATGGTGATGATATGCAGGAAATCGCGAGCCTGTTAGCATCAGGCGCAATAAAGTCTAAAGTAACCAAACAATTCCAATTGGAAAACATCCGCGCAGCACACGACCTGCTCGAATCCGGAAGAGCCGTGGGTAAGATGGTAGTTAACCTGTAAAGTAGTTGAATTCTGAAACGGAATTAAAAGCATCTCCAAGATGATCGGTTATATCCGTTGCGTTCATGGACGATTGTGAAAATCTCAGCGCCGCAAAATCTCCCGCACATCCATGTAAATAAACACCCAATGCCGCAGCGTGCAATGGTTCATATTTTTGTGCCAGTAATCCGACTATAATCCCGGTAAGCACATCTCCCGAACCTCCTTTTGCCATTCCCGGATTTCCAGAAGTATTAAAAAATCCGCTTCCATCAGGAGTGGCAATAAAGGTATATGCTCCTTTAAGAACGATGTAAATATCCAGCTCCTTGCTTTTATTCAGGGCGAGTTGGATATTATCAAAATCATTTTCTGTTTTACCAAACAGTCTTGCAAATTCACCCGGGTGAGGAGTAACAATCGCGCCACGATTAATTTTCAATAACAGTTCGGGATTTGCTGCTATGGTATTTAATGCATCCGCATCAATTACCATTGGTTTATTTGATTGAAAAACTTTTGTAATTAATGCAGCGTGCGTTTCCTGTTTTCCAATACCGGGTCCAATTGCAATTGCCTGGTACTTTTCAAGATCGCCAATTGATTTTATAAAATCATCCCCCTCTTCTTCCTTACACATTGCTTCGGGTACACTTGTCTGCATTATATTAATTCCCGATGAAACCACATGACAGGTTAATTTCCCTGCGCCGCTGCGGATAATTGCACGCGCGCAAAGCACAGCTGCCCCCATCATTCCCTTGCTTCCTGCTAACAACGCAACATGACCAAAATCTCCCTTATGTGAAAATTTCCTTCTCTTTTTTAATAATGGCACAACAAAATTTGAATCGATAATTTTTAGGGAAGAAGAAATAGTGGAAGGAAAATCCAGGTGTAATCCAATATCAAGCACGTGCACTTGCCCGATGAATATTTCGTTTTCGGCCATCATGAACGCGAGTTTGTAACACTGAAAACTTAAGGTATGCGTTGCACGAATGATAGTATTATTTTTTGAACTCCTTTCCGGATATAAACCACTGGGAATGTCAATGGAAATAACCTGGTTGCCCGATTGATTTATATGCTCAATCACTACGGCAGTAAGCCCTTCAATTGGCCGGTTGATTCCCGAACCGAGCAGCGCATCAATCACAATATCATTTTTGTCTATTGTAGATAGGGTTTCTTCGGTAGAAATAAATTTGATTGCTACTTTTTCATGGTGTAGTTGTACAAGGTTAAACTGGAATTCGTCCGTTCCCAGTGTGCCAAATTCCAGTATAAAAACCTTTACTGTATAATCCGATTGGGCGAGCATTCGCGCAAGCGCCAGTCCATCGCCGCCGTTATTTCCTTTCGCACAGAAAAAAGTGAATGACCGGTTTTTAAAATCATTCCCCATCAGCCAGTCATAACACGCCTTTGCTGCGCGTTCCATCAAATCCAATTTACTGACGGGTTCATTTGTAATGGTATATTCATCCCATGCCCGTATTTGCTCGCGGGAAAAAATTTGCATCTTGAAAATTACCCCATTTTTTTATGTTTATCTTCGAGTATGCGCACATAGGCATAATATTTTAATGTTAATCCTAAAATATTCATCATGTCCACTCCAACCGGCAATGACAAGAACAGGCAGGTGCCTGATCCAAAAGCTGATAATGATCGCATAGTGTATTCTAATACAGATGACATTCATGATTCTGAAAGGGATCAGGAAAGGCTTAAACCTGATACCGCTAATATCGATCTTCCGGATGTGGAAGACATTCCCGGACAGGAACGCGTACGAGTTTTACCCATGGGTGAGTTGGGCGATACCACTATTGCTTCCGATGATGAGGAAGGAAAAGACATTTTCGGCGATGAATAATTACTGGCTTAATCTGTTTATATTGTCCCCCGATGAAATTAGCTTTCCATGGTGCCGCCAGAACAGTTACCGGCAGTAAACACCTGCTCACTCTCGAAAATAATTACCAGATACTGCTCGATTGCGGTATGTTTCAGGGTCTTGGATCAAGAACCTATACCCTCAATGCGAATTTTGGATTTGACCCGGAAAAAATTTCAGTTTTATTATTGTCCCACGCACACATCGATCACTCCGGGCTAATTCCAAAACTGGTTAAAGAAGGATTTAAAGGAAAGATATATTGTACTGCTGCTACAAAAGAACTCACCGAAATATTATTGGAGGATAGCGCGCACATTCAATCGAAAGACAAAAATAACAACCACCATCCCCATCCTTCTTTGTACGAACCCGAAGATGTGAATACATCGATGGAATTATTCGAAGTAATTGAATTCGACAAATGGTTTAATATTACTCCTGATATTTCTGTATTATATACCCGCACAGGTCATCTGATAGGAGCCGCAGCTATTCATTTGCGCGTTATGGAAGATGGTAAAGTAACGGCTATCAGCTTCAGCGCCGATGTTGGCCGGGCGCTTCCTCCATTATTAAAACCCGCAACCGATTTTCCCCAGGCAGAATATATTATTCTCGAAAGTACTTATGGTGACCGCCATCATGAAATGACCACCTCAAATATTGAGGTGCTCCTTCAATGGATAAAAAGGACTTGTGTAGAAAGGAAGGGAAAATTAATAATTCCTGCATTCAGCGTTGGGCGCACTCAGGAATTGCTGTACTTGCTTAACCAGCTTGAACTGGAAAAAAGATTACCCGAACTCAGCTATTTTGTGGATAGTCCACTCAGTTTAAAAGCAACGGAATCCATCAAAAAATATATGGATGAATTCAACGACACATTGCAGCAAATATTAAAAGTAGACAAGGATCCGTTTGTGTTTAACGGATTAAAATATATTGAAACGGTGGAAGACAGTATTAAACTTTCGCAACACTACAATGAACCCTGTGTAATACTTTCAGCGAGTGGAACCGGGGATGCCGGAAGGGTTCGCCACCACATTGAACACGCAGCAGGCAATCCGGCAAACGCAATATTGTTCTCGGGGTATTGCAGCGATGAATCATTGGGAGGAATTTTATTAAATGGCGCAAGAGAAATCGAGGTGTACGGGAAGACCATTGAAGTGAATGCGGAAGTTGGACAACTAAAAGGATTGAGTGCTCATGGTGATAGTGATGACCTCTGCAATTTTGTTTCCTGCCAGGATCCGGGCCAGGTGCGTAAGTTATTTTTGGTGCATGGCGAGTTCAGGGCGCAGGAAGTTTTAGCCAGAAAATTATCGAAGAAGAATTTTCATCCTGTGGTGGTACCAAATATGCACGAAGAATTTCAGCTGAATATTTCAGCTTCAGTTTAAAAAGAAACGAATCATCTGGATGGCTGATC
>JBDTMM010000238.1:0-4553 GCA_039934275.1 Flavitalea sp.
CTCCAGAACGCGAAGAGAGTCGCGTTCCAGTTCATGTCGAACGCATCAGGCGTCCATGGTGCTGGAGCTGTTTCTCACTCAGGTTGTTCTGGTTAAGCAAATCAGCAAACACCGAGATCTTTCTCAACGGTTCCTGAAGGTCATGATTAACCACCCTGCTGAACTGCTGAAGCTCCTTGTGCTGGCGCTGCGTAACAGCAAGCTGCTCATCCAGCTGGGTAGTTTGCACACGCAGGGTTTCAGTAAGGGATGCCAAAACGGAATTTTCGTTTAGGGCGCGTTGCGCTTCCTTTCTGGCAGCCACGAGTTCGTCTTCAAATTTTTTTCGGTGGTGCACTACAATAAAGGCGCATTCATAAACCGTTCCTTTATCTGATGCGGTCTTTACTGCGTTAAGCAAAATCGGCAAAGCGGATTCATCCCTTCTAAGCAAAGTGATAAAAATTTCTTCCACATGACCCTGTAGAACAAGCAGTGGATACAAATGGGTTTGGTAAAATATACGGGAAGGCAGCGTCATGATCCGCTCCAGCGATTGACCTATTAAATCTTCCGTGTTATAATCTAACCAGGTGTACGCCTGACGGTTAATTTCAAGCAGCACACCTTTATCATCAAAGGAAAATATTCCGCATGGGGCATTATTCGCTGTGGAAGTTATCAAGCGTTTTGTCGTAAATACGTTTTCATCAGTTCAATCGTTTCTTCTGGATGGCTCATGTGCGGACAGTGGCCTGTTGCTTTCATTATCCGCAGGACACCCGAGGGAAGATGTTTGGAAAGATAATTTCCCACTGTCAATGGGGCGATCATATCATCTGAGCACTGCAGCAAAAGAGTCGGGGTTTTTAATTGAGGAACGTCCGCACGATTGTCGGAAAAAAAAGTAGCTCTCGCGAATTGTCCCGCAATCACTGGATCGGTAGTGCAAAAACTTTCCGTAAGCTCTTTTGCCAGCTGAGGCCGCTCTGGATTTTTCATTATAGCAGGCGCAAGGAAATTCGCCCAACCGATATAATTGCGTTCCATTGTTTCTATCAATCCCTCTATATCGCTTCGCTCGAATCCTCCCGTATATTCATCGCTGTTTATGTAACAGGGCGATGGCCCGATCATGATCAGGTGGCTGAATAGCTCAGGCCTTTCCAGCGCTGCCAACAAGCCGATCATACTGCTTACCGAATGTCCTACGAAAATAACGTCCTGAAGGTCAAGTTCGCTGCAGATATCCAGGATGTCTGTCGCATACCCCTGTAGAGATGCGTATCGCTGAGGTTGGTAGCTGGATAAATCGGATTTGCCTGCTCCAACATAATCAAACAGAATAATTCGATATTCCTTTTCAAAAGCAGGCGTAATCCAACGCCACATATTTTGGTCGCAACCAAAACCATGCGCGAACAGAACGGGTTGCCGCCCCTCTCCAAATACACGGACATTATTTCGTTCAAGAACAGTTGTTGCCATATCTTTTCCAATTGTGTTTATTTGCACAGGTGTATAAACCCCTTAATAAGATGACTAAGCAAATCAAAATTATTGGGTTTAGTAATCATCTGAATGCCCCTGTTCCTTAAAAAAAGCTGGTCGTTTGGATTTTGGCTGGAGGTCAGCACTATTACAGGTAATAGCTGCAAGGTTGGTTCGCTAAGGATTTTTTCCAAAGTTTCCCTTCCGTTCATTTCCGGCATATTCAGATCGAGGATCACCATGCACGGTAAATCCGTATGCACCGCAGCCTCATGCAATATTTTTAGCGCTTCTTTTCCATTTTCTGCCTCCCTGACTTCAATGCCGGGCGCAACCATTTTCATCGCTTCACAAAACAGGTAACGATCATCCAGATCATCATCCACGCACAATATACTTTTGCCCATAAACTGTTAAAGATACTTTATTTGCAGCGAATACAAATTCCGATTGCGATGGTACGAGATTCCATTTATTAATGAAATGCAAGCATCACAAAGCAAATATGGCTCAGGGTCTGAAAAGGGAAATGGAACATGAAAAGGAAGGGGTGGATCAAATAAATCAGTACTTACGGAAATGTGTATCTATTTACACCCTCCAGCTTTATACGAAAGGCACAATTATCGGATCGAATATATGTTATAAAAATGGGGAACATTTACTTAGGCACCTCCTAGTAGTTGACTTCCTCATGCGGTTGTTTAGGTGGATGAATTCATTGAACCATTCAGCAACATCCGTCGGATCATACAGCGATTTAAAAGAATTGCTTTTTGCGACACAGCATCGTTGGTTCAATAATTTAAAAGTGGATTAAGGTTGCGGTTTTCTACTATTTATTACAATTTCACCCTCATGGGAAATTATTCCCTTTGCATCAGACTTCTTTCCCGCTTCAGTGATGGCTGCATTGCTGTAATTTTTTTTGTGTATACGAAGGCTTCTTTTGGCAATTGGTTTACCGGATTCTCTTCTACCATTTACAAAAATTCAACTGTAGTTGTGAGCTCCATTAAATTTTCGCAATCTGGGTTTCAATGTATGCTTGCTATTAAAATTCCCCATCCTGAGAAAGAGAACTGGCTATAGAAAAATTTCAGGGTGATTATGCGCAAATAGTCTTAATCTTTGAATACTAGTAAAATCCCAGTTTGGGGTCGATACCGTAGCAGCCTTCACTTTGCAAAATGTTATTGATCTGAAAAGCTTAGGCTTCCATTTTTCTAATAAGGGACGCCTTATTTCGTTACTAAGCGTATAATAAGGAAGCCGGTTATTTTTTAAAAAATGATTATAACTCGTAAAGAAGGTAATGTTCCGTATGCGAACTCAGGGGCAAGGCGGGAGACAATATGATTTTCAGCAAACGCAGATCAGGCAATCCCCCTAGGATGTTATGTGGCACGGATTTTTTAGTGAGTTGCTATTACCCTTTTATATTGAGAGTACCCGCACCAAAAAGGAAACAAAAAAGGAAACAATCACCACTTCTAAAAGCACTATTGCATTTACCGTATTCTCACTTGAAAACGAAATATTCGTTTATACATTGCGGTTAGTTGAAACTTGTGCCATCCAGTTGCCTTTGTAACGAGCCCCATAAAGACCTTACTATACTAATCAACGAAAACACAGAATCGAATCCAAATATTCAAAAAAGCAAAAGGAGAATGATAAAATACAAATAGAGTATGCAGCGTTATAAAAATACTGAGTGTCTTATATTTAAGGTATTTTTAACTTTTTAGCACAATTTCGAAGTTTAGAAAAAGTTATCCGAATTTAATATTCAGCATATGAAAAAACTGTTACTGCCTTCGCAGCAGATTCCCGCACATTCTCCTTCAAAGCAGCCAAATCCATTCGGCACAAATAACATTATTTTTATTGCACTAATACCTACGTATTCACAACGTTATGAGATATTATTCAATTAAGGCTTTAACTATTAAACTTGGCATCATGAGTAAAATGATCATTTTTACCTGTCTACTAATGGCGCTAACTGCTGCTGTCAGTGGACAAACGAAACAAGTAACAGGACAGGTTGTCGATTCAGTCGACAATCCTATTCCGGGAGCTTCAGTAAACGTAAAAGGAGAAACGAAAGGGACAAGTGCTGACTCCTATGGCAATTTTAAACTTACTGTACCGCAAGGTGCAACCACTATTTTGGTGAGTGCAATTGGTCACATTGCACAGGAAGTGGATGTCACTAATTCTTCCACCGTTAAGATTCAATTAAGCAGTTCGAACACCAAAGAACTGGAAGAGGTAGTAGTAACCTCACTGGGTATAAAGCGTGAAAAGAGAACGCTGACCTACAGCACACAGGAAATAAAGGCCGATGCGCTTGTTACTTCAAAACAAGATAACGTGATTAATGACCTGGCCGGTAAAGTTTCCGGAGTACAGATCACCAACTCCAGCGGTATGCCGGGCAGCTCAGCACGTATTGTGATTCGCGGAGCAGTGTCCCTGATAGGTCAAAACCAGCCTTTATTTATTGTAGATGGGGTACCGGTGAACAACGATGAAGCGGGAGCGATTGACGCATTTGCACAGGGTTCTGATAACGTTTCTCTAAATCAGGGAAGTACATCCAATCGCGCAATCGATATCGATCCAAATATTATTGAATCAGTAAACGTATTAAAAGGTGCAGCGGCAACTGCACTTTACGGTTCAGCCGCAGCTACGGGTGCTATTATCATTACTACAAAAAATGGTGGCAGGGCGAGTAAGCCACAAATTAGTGTCTCTTCAAGCTATGCAATGGCGGATCCGATTTTTTATCCATTTCAAAATAAATGGGCCCAGGGATCCGAAGGCGTTTTCATTGATGGGAATGGTGCTGACAAAACCTCCGCCTCGTGGGGGCCATCTATAGACAGTTTAATTTCTGCCGGCGTTGATGTAAAGAGGTACAATCAGCAAAAATTGTTTTTCAGAACAGGTCATACTTCAGATAATAACATCAGTGTTTCAGGGGGAACGGATAAATCGAGATACCTGGTCTCCTATTCATTTCTTAAAACTGATGGGATTATGAGGAATACAGATTTTACCAGGCATTCCTT
>JBDTMM010000239.1:0-4482 GCA_039934275.1 Flavitalea sp.
CGGCGGTGTATACCCCTTATTACGAAGGTGATATCATGGCGCTTTATGCAGCAGCGATCGGCATTCCAAAAAATAATATTTTTTCAGAAACAAAAGCAGAGCACAGCACGGAGAATTTATATTATTCTTATAAAAAAGCAAGGAACATGGGCTTTAAGCGTATCGCTTTAGCTTCTGATCCTTTTCAAACAAAACAATTGAGGAGATATGCGCGAAATAAAGTGAACGCCGAAGTTGGTCTGATCCCAATGGTCGGAGATATAATGCTCAGGATGAAAGCTCAAATGACCGATCCAGTAATAGATTATCAGCGGGCTTTTAATAAAGAATTTATTATTATAAAGAAAAGACAAAGCTTTTGGAAACGCCTGCGTGGCACTATGGGTAAAAATGTAGATGTTAATGCTTATGAAAAGAAGCAGGACTAATTTATTTTAGAACTCATCAGTTCTTCGCGGATGTTAGAAAGCCATGCCATGTATGCGTCATCAGGTTGACCTGCTATTAAACTTTCCGCATTTACGGTTATCCTCATTACCTCTTCAGCCGTGCAATTACACCATATTCGGCAGGCTAATTCAGTATAGGGAGTTGGTGCATTAGCATTGCCCCGTGACCTTGAAACCAGTGCAGCCCCTACAGACAATTGACTATGGTTCTCTGAAGAGAGGGTAAAAAGTTTCCTAAGAATATTTTCATCATATCCTCCTACGTACACGCATGCTATGCCAGTTCCCCGCCAAAGATCTTTGTGCCGCGAGGCAGGGAACGTCCCGATCATTCCCGAAACGCTTTCACATTCTCCCTTACAGGTGTACCACATGCTTCTACCTAATCCCTGATCATATCCGGGAAGAAGGTTAGCATCCATTTCGTCGGGGACAATGCGATTCGTGATCGTTTTCCGTTGCCTGAAAATTCCATCATAATACCCGTATCCATCAAGAACACGAAACCGCATTACCGGATCAAGCGTTTTAATAATCGGTAAAACTTCTACTCTTTGTTGTGCAAGCGCCCAACCCAATCCAACATGTATCTGTGTTGTATGTTTAGCACCGGGGCCCTCCATAAATTCGCGCCATTCTTTTAATGCAAAGCCCTTTGAAATATCTTTTACCGCCAATGCCATTGCTGCAGCTTCATAGGCAACCGAGCGAAATTCATTTTCCGTATTTTCAAGCTTTTCAGTCAGCGATTTTAAATTTTCCATCAAAGGAAAAATGGCCGTAATATCCTGAAAGATCTTCCTGATTTTATCCATCCTTAATCCGATTTCATTCAGGACGTCCATTACGCAAATTCTTTTTTTGGATAAAACCACATCAGGTCAACATCTTTTGAAATATCCCGGTCAATTTTATCAGCACTTTCGATTTCCACCGGAAATGCTGTGAGATCGGCATTCAACTTTATTTTATAGGGATCAATTTTCATGTTAAGAGGAGTGCCGTTAACCTGCGAACTGATAAGCCGGAATAAAGAGGCGGCCACCTGCTCCAGTATTTTCATATTCGATTCAATCTTTCTTACTAATTCATCGGGGGTATATTTTGTGTCGATATCAAGTTGGAAATCGCGCAAATATTTGAGGTCGTATGGATCTATATAACGATTCGAAATAGTTTCGGTTACATATGGCGCCCAATCGGAAAAAAGATCCTGCATTACTTTATTTAGCTCGCCGAATTTTCTACCTAAACCTTTAGCAGTGGCAAAAAATTCTTTCAATAGCGGCATATTCGTAAACGCCCTATTGGTAAAGAGCAGGGTAGGAATTGACCAGTACGTGGCCCAGTCCCAGAATATTTTTATGATCATTATCTGCGTTTTACCCATCAGCAAATATTTATTCTGGTAAATGGGTATCCAATTATCGATCAGTTTAAGATGTGACTGCTCGTAAACAGCGGCGCGAGAAGTAATGTCTTCACCTTTCAGATCGCGGATAATAAGGTCGGAAAGCCAGGTATTATTAAGCGCAATAAAATCAGTGCCAGGAGAATATAAAGGATCTAAAAAGGCGCCCGCTTCGCCTGTAACACCCCATCGGTCATCAGCACAATATAATCTGCCGGTATGATGTGCGTAGTGTTTCAGTATTTTGAAATCGAGCAGGTTTGCACTTTGGGGCTCCAGCATTTTGTAGCCTACCGGCTCATTTATTTTCAGCCACTCCAATGCTTTCTCATATTTATTGAACGTATCGAAAGGATGTACAGCCGGATCGGCTACTATTCCAATGCTTGTATTTTTGGAGCCGAGAGGAATAACCCATAGCCAATATCCTTTATCCATAAAGTGCACCGTGCTTAACAACCTTAGGCCCGGCTTGAGATAAGATTTCCAGGTTTTATTGTCTGACCAATCATCAATATCAATTACCCCTTTGAGGCGCCACCAAACGGCATTTACGTGATGCTCCATTGGCTTTTGAAAATCCAGTTTGCGTTTCATAAAACTTCCGCGGCCGGTTGCATCGGCAACCCATTTGCTTTGCGCTTTTATTTCCTCTCCGTTTTTAATATAAGTAACCACATGATTCCCGGAGGATATGGACACATCCTTGATAGTTGCGCCGAGATGAAATTCCGTTCCAAGCTCCTGCGTTCTTTTAGCGAGATGATTTTCCAATGTACCCCTGTCGAGTTGATGGCTGGGTGTAGGTAACCATTCACGAGGCCCAAGTTCCACCCGGGTGGAGATATCATTTTTTGTGCCTGCAGGGAAAAAGAAACGCAGGCCATGCTTTGGTAATTCGTGCGCTTCGAGATAATCTTTAAGCTGGAGTACTTCACGCAAATAATGGCTGCCCAATTCAACAGTAGATTCACCAACTTTGTGTGCCGCAGTGCTGGCTTCGCTTTCGCGCCTTTCCAAAACAAGAATAGAAATAGAGGGGTTGGCTATTTTAAGTTGTAAGGACAACGTGAGGCCAGCAAGACCCCCTCCCAACACAATGACATCGTATTGATTTTGCATGGTTGGTTACTTAAGGTTCAGGAATTATTTTTAAATTTCTACCAATATAAAACTATGTTGCGCCCCTCTAAAAGTATTGTAAATAAGTAGTCTCTTAAAATTGTTTTTTACAGTACTTGTTTTCAACATATGGTCGGGAACGAAGTTTTTCTGTAGGATAGTACAAGTCAGCCATACTGCCATTGCGGAGGAGGTTGGGTATTCTCCGCTCATATGTTTGTACCGTGCTACTGTGGCAGCTTTGCCCACAACCGTTTCGCATGAAGTATAAAATTTTAATAAGCGGTTATCCCCGTTTTCTCCGCTTAAGAACAAATCTATTTCTTCGGCGGGTCCCAAATTTACTTTCAGGAATTGTTTCAGTTGATCGCTTACAAAGTTTTCATCAGTTGAATGTAAAATATGAATTGCCCTCATTGTGGCTAAAGCATTGGATGGGTTGCCATTTACCAGGAACATGGCGGCCCCTTCGCCTGCCATGCTTCCAGTTGAACCGGAAGTATACAGATCAATATTCGAAAGCTGTTCTTTTTTAAAAAAATTAGCGAGATAATCAATGTTGTAATTATAGGTTGATATCTCATCTACGCCACCCAGCAAATAATTATTTTCCGGTGCCTCTTTCAATAACATCTCCGCATCAATCACAGCGTTTTCAAACGACAATCCTCGGTGTACATGAGTGATATTGTATCCTTTATTTTTGCTTAGCAATCCTAACTGCGAAGCAATTGCATTAGGAGTACTCTGTACAAAATTTGTTGGGGTAAGCATGCCTTCATTATAGTCAATTACCTGATTCAAAAAATTTATGCAATCTTCCATGCCACCCATGGCGGAGCCGATAATTATTCCACTCAGGGGCTCGTTGTTATTTTGGAGAAGCGGCATTGCAGCGCCTATGCCTATCCGCACAGCCTTGCCCATTCTTCGCAATATCTTTACAGGAATGCCTTCATACGATGGTTCAATCGCGTGTAATTTATTTTTCACCGATTCTTTCAGCTCTTTGATTCCATTTTCCGAAAGAGTTTGCTGTGGTGAGATACAAATAGCTTTATGAATGTAGAACATGTTGTCAGGCTTTGGAAAAGATCAATGATGTACAATTGCCACCAAATCCAAAAGAATTGGACATTACATGGTTTAAAAGTATTTTATTATACGATTGAACAGGGACTAAACCGGTAGAAGGAATTGGGTTTTTATAATTCAATCCCGGGTATATTTCCTGTTCGGCCAGGTTTAAAACACTGTATGCTGCTTCAATTGCACCTGCCGCACCCAGGGTATGGCCAGTATTTGATTTGGTGGAAGCAAAGAGCGGTGCCTTTCCAAATAACCTCAGTATGGCCTTACTTTCAACCTCATCATTATTTTCGGTGCCGGTGCCGTGTGCATTTATAAAATCAATATCACCAGGTAAAAGATTTGCCATATCCAATGCGCCTTTCATTGAAAGATAAGGTCCATCCCCATCATCGGATAAGGAAGATGGAT
>JBDTMM010000240.1:0-4450 GCA_039934275.1 Flavitalea sp.
AGGGCGCATATGGATCAGATGGAACAATATGATCCTTCCGCTAAAATTCCTACCGCCAGCCAGGATGATTATTTAATTGCAAATCCTTATAATGCGAGCAAAGCACTGGAGCAAATTAATACACAATACTGGATCTCTTCTTTTCTAAATGGCTCCGAAGTATGGGCTAATTTCCGTCGAAGCGATTTTCCGGTGCTGACGCCAAATACTTACCCGGCAGCTGATCCTGCTGTGAAGGGAGGATTTATTCACAGGTTGACTTACCCATCCAGGGAAGCATCTGTAAACAAGGATAATTTTAATGCGGCGGTTTCCAACATGGGACCTAATAATCTCGCCACACGTGTTTTCTGGGATAAATAAGCGCAATTCTTAATTTTAAAATATTCGGATAACCGGAATAAGGGCTCCTGTTCTTTCAGTAAGATCAGGAGCCCTTTTCTCATATATGCTCACCAATATCATCAAAGTAGCATTGCCCAGCCTCCTGCGAATTAAATTATACTCCGTAATGAATATTCAGGGCTTACCGTTTGCATGATGATCATCAGATACTGCTGACCTGAAGGAGACTTCGATCGTTTTCATGAAATGCCACGAGGATATTTTTAATGACTGGAAAAGTAAAGATCGGCGGCGATTCTGCGTATGCCCATTGCCCTAATATTGGTAATGTTGAGCGGTTTTTAATACACTCACAATGGCTACCGGGATCACCGTAAAACGTTTATTTATATTTTTATCTGCCTTATACTTCACAACCTGAAAAATCCCGTAAGATTATCATTGTAATGTATCTTAGTTTTATGCTTCAATCCGAGTGTGGGGGTTTATCTACCCGGGAACGAGATACTTAAATTAAAAAAATATGCACACAAATATGGATGGCATTAAAAAAGAAAACATAAAACAGGAAGTATTTGACCTGTACGACGACTATGCGCACAACCGTATTAACAGGCGGCAATTTATGACGAATCTTTCCATCTATGCTGTCGGTGGCCTCACGGTAACATCGCTGATGAGTTTTCTGATGCCTGATTATAATGGTGCAGTACAAATTACACCTGATGATCCCCGTATTAAATCAGAATACATAACCTATCCGTCTTCGAAAGGCGGCGGATCTATCAAAGCGTTGTTATCGATGCCTGTTGATGCAAAAACAAAACTCGGAGGTATTGTAGTGGTGCATGAAAACAGGGGATTGAATCCTTACATTGAAGATGTAGCGAGAAGAGCAGCGGTTGCTGGATTTATTTCGATTGCACCTGATGCGTTAACCCCACTGGGTGGTTACCCCGGCAATGATGATGCAGGACGTGAGTTGCAAGGTAAGCGCGACAGGAATGAAATGCTGGAAGACTTTATAGCGGGATATGAATATCTGAAAAGTCACGACGCCTGTAATGGCAAAGTAGGTGTGGTAGGCTTTTGTTTTGGTGGATGGATAGCAAATATGATGGCAGTACGTATTCCGGATTTATCGGCAGCCGTACCGTTTTATGGAAGCCAGCCTTCAGCCGAAGATGTTCCGAAGATAAACGCTCCTCTCCTGCTGCATTATGCGGGACTGGACACCCACGTTACTGATGGTTGGCCCGCTTATGAAGCCGCTTTAAAAGCAAACAAAAAGGAATATAACGCCTACATATATCCGAACGTAAACCACGGGTTTCACAACGATACCACTCCCCGGTACGACAAGGCAGCAGCAGAACTTGCCTGAAAACGCACCGTTGATTTTTTTAGTGGTAAGTTGAAATAAAAAATCAACGTTTTTGATTTAGATATTCCCTATCAGGAGAATCAGATCCTCCCCTCAACTGAATATTTCCGAGATGCTCCATTCCATAATCAACTGGTTCCTGCAACCACTGATCTCCTGTATCCGAATCTTCATAAATCATTCTTTAGTACCCGGAATGTTCATGAATCAACAATAGCTGTTGCAGTTTTTGTTCAAAGATTTCCTTAAATGCGATACCTTCAGATAGATTTCCCCAAAATTTTATCAAATGAAAAAAATGCAATTGCTTCATCCGTCCGGCAAACCTAGCAACGAGATGGATGTAGAGAAATACCAAATCTTGAAAACTGCCTTGCACAATTGTTTGCATCAGCATCCCGAAAATACTTTTTCAAGTTTACTTATAGCTGTCGAGAAAAAGCTGAAAGAGAATAATTCTACAATCGCGGGTTCTCTCCAATGGATTTTAATGTTGGTTCTCCTTGATTTGGAAGCAAGAAAGGAAATATCCAGTACTGGATTGCATGCTGAAGGGATGAAGTATTCGCTGAATAAACAGTATCAGCATTAGAGTTGCTTAGGTTGATCACCTCATTCTCCTCGCTAATTCTTCCTGATTTAGTAGCGATGATTTGATATTTTGAAAACTAATGGGAACTTTTAAATTCAATAACAGGATAAGTATCATGTTTCATCAGCGGAAATATGTTAAACCAAAAATATAAATGTAAGTTTAATTCATAAGCAAAAACTGTTATCTTAGTTTAATATATAATTACAAAATCTTTCTTCCCTTTTGTTAAAGCTCGGCTTTGCGAAAGAAGCACATTTTAAGGAGGACTATTATTTTGATGGCAAATTTTCCGATTCGGTTATTTACTCTTTGCTGAATAAAACATGATACCTCCAACATCACATTAAAGTTCCGATACTTTTAAAAAAGTAAATGTTATACTATTTTACTCTGCAATGTTCAATTCAAGTTTGATCCTGAATTTATAAATAACGATCCCTTATTGCGCTGTAATTTCTATGATCTTATCGTTTATATCATTATCGGTACATAAATACACCGTTCCTTTTGGAGAAATGCAGATATCCCGCAAACGTCCATAAGTGTTTGTGAAAAATTCTTTTGTTTCGGTGATGCCACTTCCGTCGGCATTTAATTTAAGCTGCATCAAGCGCTCGTTTTTCAACGTACAAAGCAATAAGGAACCTCTCCATTGGGTGATCGATCCAGTGTTGCCATAATAATCCAATCCGCAGGGTGCTATTGTCGGAGTCCAGGCTTTTATGGGTTGCCTTACGTTATTCGCACTGCAAAAATTGGTTTCAGAGATTTTATCGCAATATCCCATAACCGTAGGCCACCCATAGTTCCTGCCTTTTTCAATGATATTTATTTCATCATCATTATCCGGACCATGCTCCGAGTTATATATCCTGTTGTTTGCAAATACCAATCCCTGGCTGTTACGAAATCCATAGCTCCAAATGGGGCTGCCTGCAATAGGATTTGTTGCGGGAATAGTGCCATCAAGATTAATTCGTAATACTTTTCCGGTTAATGAATGCAGGTCTTGTGCGCTCATGCCATTAGCGCCTCCACCACCGTCACCAGTGGTGATATAAAGGAAGTTGCCACTTATCATTAACCTGCTGCCATGGTGAGTGGGAACTCCGGAGCTAATGTTATCAAAAACTACAAAAGGATTGATGAGTTTATTAGCATTCAACGTAAATCGCACTACTTTTTGGGTATACTTACCGGTACCTCCCTTATTATAGAAATATGTTGCATATAAATAAGGTTGCTGAGGAAATTGTGGATGAAGTACCATTCCAAGAAGTCCACCTGTGGCTCTCACACCAACATCTGTAAGAGTGATAAGTTTGGTTACTACTCCGGTCGCAGGATTGATTCTCGAAATAGTTCCGAGCCTTTCAGTGAAATAAATATTATTATCAGCCCCATACGCGAGTTCCCATGGATTAGTCAAATTTTGAGCAATAACCCGCGAATTAATCCGGTTTGCTCCTACTGTAGAAATGGTTAAATCGTCATAAAACGCACTGCATATATTGATAGGATTATTTGCAGGTGGATTGCGCGACAAACCCATTTTAAAAAATGCTGGAATTGCATTCGACATTGTTCTGACGGCAGTTTTTGAAGCCCAGGCCTGATCATTTACCGTAGCGGAAACATATCCATCATTATTTACAGACCATTTTACTTTTACAGAAAGCTTATACCAGGTATCTTTTGTAAGGGGCGTTTGTCCAACCATTACCTGTTTCCATATTTTTCCTTCATACAATTTTACGGTATTTAATCCCTGCCATAACTGGAAATAACTTTTTCCGCCTGTTGCATGATATTTTATCTGCACCAATGGTTCTGTAATAGGCATATTGTTCCATGATTCACCTTTAGCGGGATTTGGAGAAGCGTTACAGGAAACCAGCATCATATCACTATTTGCGGTATGATCTACCCAGTAACCTGGAATTCGCACATAAAAACTATACGTAGTTTCTGTACCGAGAGAATCATTAGGAAAATAGTTTAACTGAGCCCTGTTCTTGAGGCCAATAATGGCATCCGGATACAAAATAAACTTTGCGGATCCGGTACCGAATTTTATACTTTCGGTAGAAATCTTGAATGCATTTGCATTAGGCTTGTATTGACTT
>JBDTMM010000241.1:0-4428 GCA_039934275.1 Flavitalea sp.
CCAAAAATCATTGACTACATATTAAAGGAGCCGAGGTGGGAATTTTCCCTGCAGATTCATAAATACATTCACGTGCCTTAAATATTTCTTTCAATATCCCATGGCCAGAAACCAACGAGCCCTTCTTAAAAAATATCTTTTCTTCCTCCTGCTGCTTTGTTTTTCACTGAATATTTCCGGTCAGTCAAAAATGGATAAGAAAAGTAAAAGGGCAGAGGACCTTTATAATAAAGGGCTGCAGATGGCGGCAGATGGAAATATAAAAGAAGCCATCGCCACACTCGAAAGCGCAAGTAAGATCGATAATAAATTTGTGGATGCCTATCTGTCGCTTGGCGGAATGCACGGGGAATTGAAAGAATATACTCTCGCTATTGAAAATTATGAGAAGGCGAGAAACATCGATTCCAATTATTTTAAAGATTATTCACTTCCGTATTCAATCAATCTTGCGGGGTCCGGAAATTTCGAAAAAGCGCTTGCCGCTGCAAACGATTTTTTGTCGGTTAAACAACTGAATGCCGGCAGTTTAAAAGCAGGTCAGTACCGCAAAAGCTGTTATGAATTCGCGATTGACTATGCGAAGAAAAAAGGAATTTCAGATTATAAATTCGACCCGAAAAATCTTGGTGACAGCATTAATAGCGAAGTATCAGAATATTTTCCAGCTCTCACCATCGACGGTTCACAATTGTTATATACCCGCCGCGTAAGAAACATGAACGAAGATTTTTATGAATCGTTCAAAACGGATGGACACTGGACGAAAAGTAAAAGCCTGATAGGAAATATCAACACCAGTTTAAATGAAGGCGCGCAGAATATTTCTCAGGATGGCGAATGGCTGATTTTTACAGGTTGTAATTTTCCAGAGGGCAAAGGCAGTTGCGACCTTTATATTTCTTACCTCACCGAACAAGGCTGGAGCAGTCCTGAAAACCTTGGATCAAAAATAAATACAGAAGCATGGGAATCTGCGCCCAGCCTGTCTCCCGATAAACGCGACCTGTATTTTGCAAGTACGCGCGAAGGTGGATACGGAAAAGCAGATATTTATGTAAGTCACCGCCAAATTAACGGTATCTGGAGCGAGCCCGAAAATGCGGGGCCATTAATTAATACTTCTGGCAATGAATCCAGTCCATTTATCCATGCCGACAATCAAACCTTGTATTTCACTTCAGATGGACATCCTGGTTATGGGAGCGATGATCTTTACATGATCCGGAAAAATAAAAATGGCTGGGATTCGGCACAGAATCTTGGTTATCCCATTAATACCATCGAAGCAGAGGGAAGCATGGTGGTAGCAGCGGATGGACATACCGCGTATTACGCGAGTGACCGAAGCGACAGTCGCGGAGGATTCGACTTGTACACATTCGATTTGAGAGAAGACGTTCGCCCCGCGAAAACATTATGGGTCAAAGGGAAAGTATTTGATGCAAAAACAAAAAGAGGACTTCCATCCGCAGTGGAGCTGACCGATCTTTCCACCCAGCAATTAGTTAGCAAAGTGCAAACGGATGAAACCGGAAGTTACCTGATCACACTGCCCGTTGGAAAGGATTATGCATTTAACGTGAACCGCAAAGGATACCTTTTTTATTCCGATAATTTTTCGCTGAAGGATCATGCTCCGGATTCCACTTATCATAAAGACATCCCGCTGCAGCCACTAACGCGTGATGCAACGGTTATATTAAAAAATATTTTCTTCGACGTAAACCGGTTTGAGTTAAAACCCGAATCGTTCTCGGAACTGGATAATGTGGTAAGCTTATTAAAAGAAAATCCGTCGTTAAAAATCGGCATCAACGGCCATACCGATAATACGGGCATCGCGGCAGATAATTTAAAACTATCCAACAACCGGGCGCTGGCGGTTATCAAATACTTGGGCTTAAAAGGAATTGAAGCAACAAGACTTTCCTCTAAGGGTATGGGATCTCAACAACCTGTTGCAGACAATAATACCGAAGAAGGAAGGGCACAGAACAGGAGAACAGAGATGAAGGTGATGAATGAATAAAATGTTGGCTGAAGATTTATTATACCAGATATCGCTGGGCAATGTGCCTCATATCGGTCATGTACATGCGAAACTCCTTGCTGATGTTTTTCCTTCTGCGAGATCAATTTTTGAAGCGAGGGAGGAAACGCTTGAAAAGATAGAGGGAATTGGGCAGGTAAGGGCGGGAAGCATACGAAGATTTAAAGATTTTCATAAGGCGGAAAAAGAAATTGTGTTCATTCAGAAATATGCGGTCGAGCCATTATTTTTAAAGGATCCAGCCTACCCAAAACGTTTGCTGAATTGTTATGATCCACCTACCCTCTTATATTTTAAGGGCAATGCCGATCTTAATACATCAAAAATCGTTTCCATTGTTGGTACAAGAAGAAATACTGATTATGGAAAAAGCATTACAGAAAAATTGGTAGAAGAGCTTTCGGAATTAAACGTATTGGTAGTTAGCGGACTTGCATTTGGAATTGATGCCATTGCACACAAAGCCGCATTAAAAAATAATCTTCAAACCGTTGGTGTAGTGGGCCATGGCCTAGATACGATCTACCCGCCTGAAAACAGCGATCTCGCAAGGGAAATGCTCAGGTCAGGAGGAATACTGACCGAATTCGGGCACGATACAAAACCCGAAAAACACCATTTCCCTGCACGAAACCGTGTGGTGGCGGGTATCAGCGACGTAACCGTAATTATAGAAAGCGGAATAAAGGGTGGCAGCATGATCACCGCAGAAATCGCTGGCAGTTATAACCGCGATGTTTTTGCATTGCCTGGCAGGATTACCGATGCCAAAAGTGCGGGCTGCAATGAATTAATAAGAAGCAACCGGGCAGTGCTTTTTAATGACTCAACAGCACTTTTGGAACACATGGGCTGGAACGAAAAAGCGAAAAACCCGTTGAAGGCGCAGAAGGAATTATTCATTCCACTTACAGAAAACGAGCGCATTATTATTAAGCTATTAAATGAAAAAGAATTTACCCAGATTGATGAAATAAATATGCGCAGCAGTTTAAGTAGCAGCGCAATAGCAGCGGCGCTCCTCAACCTCGAAATGCAGCTTGTGGTAAAAAGTTTGCCGGGAAAAAGATATGGGATGATTAATTAACGTGGAAAGTCTACTCTTTTTTTAAGAAAATTCTTGATTTGTAAAAGCTCCCTATCTTTGCACATGGCAAGAATAATCAGCGATTCCAAAACAAAATCCCCCACAATTAACAAGTTTTTCGGTGAAGGAGTAACATTCGATGATGTACTCTTGGTGCCCGCATATTCACAGGTTTTGCCCCGCGAAGTAAACATTAGTTCAAAATTAACCAAAAAAATAACACTCAATGTTCCCATGATGTCCGCAGCAATGGATACCGTTACGGAAGCCAATCTTGCTATTGCGCTTGCACGTGAGGGCGGCCTCGGCATACTGCACAAAAACATGAGCATTGAAAAGCAGGTGGAGCAGGTGAGGAAAGTTAAAAGAAGTGAGAGTGGTTTGATCATTGATCCCGTAACCCTTAATAAAGATGCAACTATCGGCGATGCATTACGATTAATGAAAGAAAACAGGATCGGCGGAATTCCAATTGTCGATAATAATAAAAAACTAGTCGGCATCCTTACCAATCGTGATCTGCGCTTCGAAACCGATTCTTTGAAGAAGGTTAGCGAGGTAATGACAAAAGAAAATTTAATTACCGCGCCTGAAGGAACCGACCTTACAAAAGCAAAAAAAATATTAAGTCATTATAAAATTGAAAAGCTGCCCGTTGTAAATGCACGACAGGAATTGGTTGGATTAATTACTTACCGCGACATATTACAACTCACGAGTTACCCCAACGCCGTTAAAGATGCATTTGGAAGACTTATAGTGGGTGCGGCACTTGGCATTACCCGCGACATGCTGGACCGCGCTACTGCTCTGCAGCAAATTGGTGTGGATGTGGTTTGTCTGGATAGCGCGCATGGCCATAGTAAAGGTGTGATTGAGGCACTTAAGGCGGTGAAAAAAAGCTGTAAAGGATTGGAAGTAATTGCAGGAAATATCGGCACGGCAGCAGGTGCAAAAGCGCTTGCAGAAGCGGGTGCGGATGCGGTGAAAGTTGGGATCGGTCCGGGTTCCATCTGTACTACAAGAATTGTAGCAGGTGCGGGCATCCCGCAGGTAACCGCCATCATGGAGGCCGCATCGGCACTGAAGTCTGTGAATGTTCCATTGATCGCAGATGGAGGAATAAGATATACCGGCGACATGGTGAAGGCGTTGGCTGCCGGTGCAAATGTGGTAATGATGGGAAGTGTGTTTGCAGGAACTGAAGAGAGTCCGGGAGAAACCATTATTTATGAAGGAAGAAAATTCAAACAATACCGTGGCATGGGTTCGATCGGCGCCATGAGCC
>JBDTMM010000242.1:0-4418 GCA_039934275.1 Flavitalea sp.
TTCCCAGGTATTTAAATATCTGGTAAAGGTTTTGCCCCTTGCTCAGGCCACCCAGGTAATGGACGCCGGAATCAAAAATTACTTTATCTCTTACATAGGTCTGCAAGCATCCGCCGATTTGTTTATTTTTTTCAAGGATGCATACTTTATATCCTTCCCTGCTTAATAAGCTTCCGCATACCAGCCCCCCCATACCACTTCCTATAATTATAACGTCGAAATCCTCCATGGTTAATTTACCTGTTCATGCTTTAATATAAAAACGATGTTGGATGTATATTTTGTATGATCTATTTTGATGCATTCCATTTTTTGTTCTTCTGCTATTTTATTAATCAGTGCACCAGAAATATATGATAATTTGTTACGGGTTTTATTAAATCCCGTGAATCTGGTGGAGAAAAATTCCGTAAGCCTGGTACCCCTGTGTTTTTTTTCTAACTCGGTGTTGCCCTCTCTTATCATGATTACTCCCCCGGGGCTCAGGTGCCGGATGCATTTTTCAATCAGTTCAATTTGCTGGCCCGGTTCAAGATAATGTAACATGTCGGCCACAATAATACCATCATAATTTTCAAACTGGTAGGTTAATGCATCGGCAAATTTAAAATTAATGTTCCCTTTCTTGTCAAAACAATTATTGGCGGTTTCTATCTTTTCTTCATCGTAATCAATACCTGTAATATTCCGTTGGGGTGATACAAAATGAAGCATGTAAGCCATAAATCCATAGCCACATCCCAGATCCAGCAACTTACCCTGTTTTGGTAATAGCTCATGAAAGGGCTGATAGTTTTTTTCGAGATGTAGTTTAATCCTGAGGTACCATTCCAGTACCGGTCCCTTATAAAGGTAGTTATAAGTCAGGCGTTCTTTAAAGTAACCCGTTTGTTCCGTTTTATCCTTCAATTTTAATAGCTGTTCTTTAAAATACCTTCCTATAATTTTGGTTCTTTCTGAATAACCTTTTCCAAAGCGCTCATCAGCCTGTTCAATCCTTGGTAAAAACTGAAGGGTGATCTTTCCATTCTTCAGCAGAAAATCATTTTTGGTCATTGTGTAACCCGTGCCATGTATTACAATGGGTAAAACATCTATGTTCAGGTTTTCTGCGAGATAAAAGGCGCCTTTGTGAAACCTTTTCATATTTCCATCAACAGAACGGGTGCCTTCAGGAAATACCACTATGGAATAACCCTGCTGTACTCTATCAGAAAGCAGGTCAATACTGGTTTCAGCGCCTTCCGAAACGGGGTAATAATCCGCCATGCGCACCACGGTTCCAAAAACCGGCGAGTTCCACACCCAATTATTGGTAAACAGTATTAATTTGGGGTGGAGCATAACAATTGATAGTATATCCAGGAACGACTGGTGATTACAAATGATCACTGCCGGTTTTGAAAAATCTTCTTTTTGGGGATTGATGATTTCCTTGTTTACATTTCCCATGATATAGATCATGGATCTGGAAAATGCGGATAGAATGGTATGATACACCAATTTCCCCTTTTCTTTATTGAACGGATTTAGCTTCGCAAATAGAAAACCTATAACGGTTAATATTAAACTTCCTATAACAAAATAGGAAAAGGCAAAGGCTGATTTCAAAAAGCCAGACAAGGTCCACGGAAATTTATTGTTTTTTATACGCGTCGCAATTAAGATATTAAATAGAAACGGTATTAATATTTGCGACATTAATACCAGGCAAACAATGCCAATAGTAGAAATTAAGGCGATGGATCTTAAGGCCGGGTGTTGGGCGAATATTAATACACCGAGACCCGAAATGGCAGTAATTGCTGACAAAAATATAGACGATTTAAAAGAAGACAAGTTCTTTTTTCCTGTTTTATATTCTTGCAGTAAACCGTCCATGATAAATAGACTGTAATCATCACCCAGTCCGAAAATAAGTGCGGATATAATGATGTTGACGATATTAAACTTGATACCTAATAACACCATGATACCCATTATCCACACCCAGCTTATAAACATAGGAATAAAGGAAACAAGTGTTAGCTCAATGCGCCCATACATGATCAGCAAAACAACAAATACCATGATCGAGGTCATTAAAGCAATCCTGGTAAAATCCGAATTGATAATTTCAATAAATTTCGTGGTGAGGTATTGCTTGTCAACAACCGTAACATTAGGGTTGTTTTCAAATTCATCATAAATTTTCTGCCTGTTTTCGTGTGCTACCTTTACCAGCGTAACTACTGTTGATCTACCAGGTTGCTCTGTAATAAAGTCTCCCAGGAAACTTTTTCTTACAGCGGCCATTGCGCTTTCGTTGGCTAATGGAAAATCTTTATTAAGAAGTGTTTTGAAATTGTTGAAGGCATTTGCTTTAAACCCTAATGCAATCCCTTCCCTTTCAAGTGTGGTAAATAATTGTTGTTTTTTTTCCGGCGTCCAGTACTTTTTCCAGCGTTCGATCCTTACGCGTTGCAACGAGTCTGAGACAATGAGTGAAGAAACGCCGGAATACTTTTTTACAATATTTTTATCTTTTAAATGTTCGATATTATTGACCAGTTTTTCATTATTCGCCAACGCATCATTTAATGTTTTTCCTTCTGTAACCAGGTAAACGGATTGCAAGGCATAAGCATTTATATCGTTCAGCTTTTTTTCTGCCCTTTTTAAATTGCCAGACATAAAATTCATATTCATCATATCAGACTCAAAACTGATATTCCTTGCGGTGTAAGCAAATACCACTGTAAGAACAAGAATCAATAAAACGAGGTACTTATTGGATTCGGGACGGTAAGAAGAAATTTTATCGATCCACGAAAACTGTGCCGCGCGATGCTGAGTGGATTCCTTTTTGGAGGCTATGAAATGAGGAAGAAAAATTAACGAACAGAATATTGCGCCTATTAAACTCATTGCCGCAAAAAGTCCCAGGTCTTTGAGCATTCCTGATTCAGCAAATTCCAGGCATAAAAACCCGGCAATCGTAGTAAAGCTTCCCACAGTCAGTGGGCCCGCCAAATCTCTTATTACCTGTTCTATACTTTTGGTATGCCGGTAATGATTAAATACATGCAACGAATAATTAACGGCGATACCCAGTACCACTGAACCGGTGGCCAGCGCAATAACTGAAATGCTGCCTTTAATAAAATAGATGGCGGTAAGTGCGAATAGTGCCCCGAATAAAACCGGGATAAGAATAACAACCGGTGCTCTTTTCTGTCGGAAGTACAGTCCTAAAAAAACAATTAGAAAAACAACTACTATGCTTTGCGTTAATAGAGTGTCTTTTCTTAACTGAAGCGCATTGCCCACTGAAACTGCCGTAGCACCGAAATAAGATGCGCTGACATTCCTGAATGCTGTAGAATTAAGACTGTCAATAATATTATCAAGCCCCTCCAGCAATACAATATTCTTTCCTGTATTATTCGGAGGATATGCCGGCGTAATGAACAGCATAAGATTTTTATGATCCTTTGTTATTACATAACTGTCGTAAAGTTCAAAATTTTCGTCGTACTGAAGTTGTTGAAGTTTTTTTAATCCTATAAATGAAATGCCTACGGGATCATTACTGATCATGCTTTTTAATGCAATGCCTGTAGGGGAGGTTAGCGTTCTTAAATTTTGCTTTAGTGTTTCCCTTATTCCTGCTGAAGATATAAGGGTATCTACAGTGAGATAATCTTTTTCATTTAAATAAATTGGCAGGCGGTTGCTGATCGTATTGAACAGGTTCATGACCAAACTATCATCCACCCTGTAATTTATTTTACTGATATAAGGAGCGAGCTTACTCTGAACGGCTGTTACAAAACTATCCGAGAATGCAACTAAAGCTTCCGGTTGTTCGGCTGTGGTATCTTTTAATGAAACCATCATCACCATTCTGTCTATAAATTTCGAGTTTTGGAAAACCTGATTTAGTTTTTCTGTTTTCTTGTCGTTGGGGAGAATTTTTGAAATGTCTTCTTCAAATTTTACCTGTGCCGAAAAAAAAGCAACAGTTAGAAAGCTTATGACGAAGAAGATAAAAAACCCTGACCGGTGTTTGTTGAAATAGCGATAAATGTAGATGAAAAAATTTTCCATAGATGCGCAGCTTATCCGGCCAGAATTGGTTTTCTTTTTAAAAGTTTAAGAAGCAAAAAAGTCAACAGGCCAGATACAAGTGCAGCCAGTATTGCCAGGCTGATGCTGCCATACAGGTATTGTTCGAAGTTATTGCGGATCAGTTCGAGGGATATTTTACTGCTGAATTTTAGGTTACCCGCATTTGTTCCCATCCATAATCCGCCTATTTTATAACTGGCAAAAATAATCAGTGGGATCATTGGCGGAATGCTCAGGTTTGCCGCAATGATCACCAGGGGCTTATTCAGTCTGAATAATATAGCCATGAAAATGGCGGTTCCCATCTG
>JBDTMM010000243.1:0-4410 GCA_039934275.1 Flavitalea sp.
GAATCCCATCACCTCCTCGTAAAACTTCACCCATGGGTTCATCTGGTTCCATCCAACGTTCCCAACGCAATGGTCAACATACAATAATCCGGTTTCCGGAGGGTTGTAGGCAGTGTGCCATTTTTTGTATCCGGGCATGAACGTTCCCCCGTAATTTTCTCTTTCTATAAATAAATGAATGGTTTCTCCGTAGGTATGAATGCCACTCATTACCATCTCGCCGGATTCATCTTTTATTGTGTTGGGAAACAGGTAAGATTTAGCACCTCGCGATGTGGTTTGATGCCACGCGTCCTTTGCGTTTTCCACTTTCAGCGCAATTATTTTCACACCGTCGCCATGTTTATAAATGTGATCGGCTATGGCATTGCCCGATCGAAGCGGAGTAGTAAGCACGAACGTAAGTTTGTTTTGCCTGATAACATAACTCACCCGATCCTTCACGCCGGTTTCAGGGCCCGCATAAGCGAGTGATTGAAATCCAAAAGCGGCTTTATAAAAATGGGCGGCCTGTTTAGCGTTCCCCACATAAAATTCAACATAATCGGTTCCCTGCAGGGGTAAAAAATCGGTTGGTATATCGTTAGTTACTATAGAAGCATTGAGCGTTGACATGGTGACATCAATTTAAAATCAGCAAAAAAATGTTGTAAGAAGAAAGGCTATAAAAGAGTTGAATCCATCGCGAGGGTCACCATGAGCAGGCAGTACACGCAGCGCGCGTCGTTAAAAGTCTTGTATGGATAATCGGGCCTCATTGAACCATAAAGCTAAACATTTTTTGAGTTTTACACTATACACCTCAAAGAGGGCCTTAACCTTACATATATTTGCGCCTTAATAAACCATAATGCTGAAAGCAGGAATTCTGGGAGGTGGTCAATTGGGCAGAATGCTGTTGCAGGCAGCTATCAATTACCCGGTAGAAACGTTTGTAATGGAAAACGATCCCCATTGTCCTGCTGCACACCTCTGCCATCATTTTATACATGGAGACATCCGCAATTATGATGATGTTTATAACTTTGGAAAGCACCTCGATGCCATCACTATCGAAATCGAATCGGTGAATATCGATGCGCTTGAAAAATTACAATCGGAAGGAGTTTCGATTTATCCAAACCCATCTGCACTCAGGATAATAAAAAATAAAATTCTTCAGAAAGAATATTATAAAAACCTCAACATTCCTACATCGGCATTTGTTGTAACACAAACTTTGCAGGATGTTCTCAAACAAAATTCTTTTTTGCCTGCTGTGCATAAAGTTGCAGAAGGTGGTTACGACGGCCGCGGCGTACAGGTGATCTCAAATGCCGATGAGATCCACAAAGGATTTGATTCACCCTCTGTACTGGAAAAAATGGTGGACATAGATAAAGAGATCGCACAAATAATCGCCATCAATAAAAAAGGGGAGATCGCATTTTATCCCCCGGTTGACATGGTTTTCGATCCGAATTTAAATTTACTGGATTACCAGGTGAGCCCCGCATATATTCCTGAAAAAACAAAATGGAAAATTGAAGCCATTTCACTCGCTGTGGTAAAGGGTCTGCATAGCCCCGGTATCTTTGCGGTTGAATTATTTATCGATACGATGGGTGACGTTTTTGTAAATGAAACCGCACCACGTGTTCATAATAGTGGCCATCATACGATAGAAGCAAATTTCAGTTCACAGTTTGATATGTTATGGAGGATCATCCTTGATTATCCACTGGGCAACCCTGCACCCATTTTCCCTGCGGCAATCGTTAACCTGCTGGGTGAAAAAAAACATACGGGACAAGCAATCTACGAAGGACTTGACCAGGTTTTAAAAATGGATAATGTGTTTGTGCACCTTTATGGTAAAAGAGAAACCCGACCTGGCCGGAAAATGGGGCACGTTACCATTATGAGCCGCGACCGGCAAGACCTTGCCTTCGAGGCAAATAAGGTGAAACATATCCTTAAAGTGATAAGTAAAAATACTTCCGGCGAATGATAGGAGAATGAAGAGCGTCTAAGTTTAAATTCCGTTAAGACCATATTAAAGTTCAACATGTATATTTTTAAAATTCCTTGCCTGGTTATGCTGATTACGATTATTTTAACAAACACCTCATGTAAGAATAGTACCAAGGAATCCACCCTTACCAACAATCATGACAAAAATGCCCCTTTGCTGGCAGAAGGATTTGTGGTTAAAGTGAGGGCGATGAGTGAAAATATCGAAGTACCCGGCACGATCCAGCCATTTGAAACCACTGAAATCCGTCCCGAAATCGCCGGTAGAATTGTGGAGTTGAATATTCCCGAGGGTCGCGTGGTACAGCAAGGTTCTATGCTTGCAAAATTATTCGATGGCGACCTGCAGGCCCAGCTTCAAAAATTACAGGTTCAGTTATCGATAGCGCAAAAAACTTCAGAAAGGCAAAAGGAATTAATAAAAATCGGTGGTATAAGTCAGCAGGAAATCGAACTCGGAGAATTGGCGGTTAACAATCTGCAGGCTGATATTCAACTGATAAAGGTGAGCATTTTAAAAACGAGGATCGTAGCTCCTTACACAGGTAAGGTTGGATTAAGAAATATTAGTCTTGGCGCATATGTTACGCAAACAAATATTCTTACTACCATCAGCCAGGTGAACGATTTAAAACTGGAATTCACCGTTCCTGAAAAGTACAGTGATAAAATGACGAAGGGCAGGCCGATCGCATTTAGGATTGAAGGATCAGGTAAAGGTGCATTCACGGCAAATGTGATGGCAACTGAATCCAACATCGAAGCAAATACAAGAAGCCTTAAAGTTAGGGCCCTTGTAAAAGAAAAAGATGAAGTACTGGTGCCTGGAGGATTTGCAAGCGTATCACTCGAATTCGGAAATCATGAACAGCGACTGGTTATTCCAACAGAAGCTGTGATACCGAAGGCCCGCGAGAAAAAAGTAGTGGTCTATCGAAATGGAAATCCTGAATTTAAAACCATTACCACTGGTATTCGCGATTCATCATTTGTACAGGTCACGGATGGATTAAAAGTGGGTGATACGGTTGTAATAACTGGTTTGCTTGCGATTCGGCCTGAAAGTAAAGTAGAACTTACAAAGGTTAATTAACGTCGTATGAATATATCTGAGTTAAGCTTGAGGAGGCCGGTTCTTGCGACAGTACTAAATGTGATTATCATTTTATTTGGGATCATCGGCTTCACATTTCTCGGCATAAGGGATTACCCTGCAATCGATCCTCCTAATATAAATGTACGGACCTCTTACTCCGGAGCCAATGCCGATATTATTGAATCACAAATAACGGAGCCGCTCGAAAAAGCGATCAATGGTATCGCGGGGATAAAAAATATTACTTCTTCCAGCAGCCAGGGTACCAGCAGTATCAATGTTGAATTCGATTTGAATATCAACCTCGAAGATGCGGCAAGCGACGTACGCGATAAAGTTTCGCAGGCCGTGAGAAGTCTGCCGCAGGATGTAGATGCACCACCCGTTGTGTCAAAAGCTGATGCAAGTTCCGATGCCATTATTTCAATGACCGTACAGAGTAATACGCGAAATCAACTCGAGATTACGGAATACGCGAACAATGTTTTAGTAGAAAGATTGCAAACTATTCCGGGTGTAAGCAGCATACAGGTTTGGGGTGAAAAAAGATACGCCATGCGCATCTGGTTCGACCCCGCAAAACTAAGTTCCTATAATTTAACCGCAGGTGACGTGGAAGCGGCACTGCTTCGCGAAAATGTGGAACTGCCATCGGGAAAAATTTCGGGCAATGCCACCGAACTTACTGTTCGAACATTCGGCAGGCTAAGCACAGAAGAAGATTTCAATAATGTGATCGTCAAAACTGTGAATGGAGGTGATATAAGACTGAAGCAGGTAGGTGAAGCCGTACTGGGTCCTGAAAACGAAGAAACGGTTTTAAAAGAAAGCGGCATACCCATGATAGCGCTGGCAATTGTGCCGCAACCGGGAACAAACTATGTGGCCATCTCCAATGAATTTTACAAACGCCTGGACCAGTTAAAAAAAGATATTCCTAAAGACATCAAACTTAATATAGCGCTCGACCAAACGAAATTTATCAAGCGTTCCATTACTGAAGTGGAAGATACCCTGGTCATATCTTTTGTGCTGGTGGTATTGGTGATCTATTTATTTTTCCGTGACTGGCTGATTGCGCTTCGTCCGCTGATAGATATTCCGGTTGCATTGGTGGGCACATTCTTTATCATGTACCTTAGCGGATTTACTATAAATGTATTAACTCTTTTAGGCAGATACTAACAAGCAATAGAAATCTATAAGATCTACAGTAGATGCTGCTTATAAGATATAAGCAATTCTGGAAAAATAGAAAGAATCAGAAATTTCTGATACTTCCAGCGAAGATGAAGAAGAAA
>JBDTMM010000244.1:0-4394 GCA_039934275.1 Flavitalea sp.
CACAGGTCCATTACGGATCGGGAATGGAAAAATTTTGGATAAAGAATAATAAGATGATCCTTTACGTTGTTTCAGGAATCATTTTGCTGGTAGCGGGATATTTTGTGTACCAGTCTTATATTGTGGCACCCGAAGAACAAAAAGCAACCGAAGCAATCTGGAAAGCAGAAGATTATTATCGTCATGACTCAGCACGCCTCGCACTTAATGGCGACGGACCAAATGCTGGTTTTTTAAAGATCATTTCAAAATATGGTGGCACCAAAACCGGTAACCTGGCAAAATTTTATGCTGCATCCTGCTACATGAAGTTGAATGATTATAACAATGCAATCAAATATTTAAAGGATTTTACCGCAAGCGATAAATTAATATCGGTACGCGCCACTGGTTTACTTGGCGATGCATATGCAGAAGCGGGTAAAAAAGCAGAAGCCGCGGAAGAATATCACAAGGCAGGAACTTTATATCCTGATGATAATTTTAATTCTCCCGAATATTTATTCAGGGCAGGACTACTTTATCAGGAATTAAATAAGAACAAGGAAGCGATCGAATCTTTCCAAATTATTAAAGACAAATACTCCTCCAGCGAAAGAGGAGTGGAAATCGATAAATATCTCGCCCGCCTTGGTTCCCTTCATTAATAAGGACATTCATCAGGTATGGCCGACGTAAACAACAGTAAGTTATTAAATATACATGCAGGCATTCTTCCAAAGGATGCCTGTGTTGTTATTGTACGTACCGAATGGAACGCCGATATCCTTGACGAACTCGAAAGGGGTTGTGTGGAAACTTTAAGGGAAAATGGTACCAGCCGAATTCTTGTTATTAATGTACCCGGTGCGGTTGAAATAACATTTGCCATTAATTCTTACTGGCAAACCAACCGCAACACCGACGCTCATCCCAACGCATTTATTGCACTTGGATGCGTGATACAGGGCGATACGCCCCATTTTGATTATGTATGTAAATCCGTCACCGATGGCATAACGCACCTTAATATAACACTACCCGTTCCTGTAATATTCGGTGTGCTAACGGTTAATACAAAGCAACAGGCTGAAGAAAGAATTGGCGGCATCCATGGTCATAAAGGAAAAGAAGCCGCTATCACCGCGCTAAAAATGATTTCCATCGCCAGGTCCATGTCTTCATTGAAACCTGGTAACAAATCATGACCGTTCAGATATTCATTCCTTGTTTTATTGACCAGCTGTACCCGCAAACTGCTTTTAATATGATCAGGGTGCTTGAAAAAGCGGGATGTAAGGTGGAATATAATAATGAACAAACCTGCTGCGGTCAACCTGCATTTAATGCTGGATACCGAGACGAAGCAAAGGCTGTTTGTACAAAATTCATAAAGGATTTTAAAGGTTCGGATTATATCGTGGTGCCCAGTGCATCATGTGTGGGTTTTATCAGGAATTATTACATGAATATGTTTGATGATTCTTCTTTGAACAAAGACGTGAAGGATCTCGGAAAGAGAACTTATGAATTATCTGAGTTTTTGATCAATGTATTGCACACCGAAAATTTTGGTGCTTCCCTCGATGGAGTGGCTACCTTTCACGATTCGTGTGCGGGTCTCCGTGAGTGCAAAATAAAAATCGAACCGCGAAAACTTTTAAATAACGTAAAAGGACTGGAACTGGTGGAGATGAATGAAGTGGAAACCTGTTGTGGTTTTGGAGGCACATTTGCGGTTAAGTTCGAATCCATTTCCATTGGCATGGCCGATCAGAAAGTGATCAACGCAAAAGCTACCGGCGCAAAATATATTATCTCAACCGACCATTCCTGCCTCATGCATATCGATGGATACCTCCGCTATAAAGGCATAAATATGAAAACCATGCACATTGCCGACGTTCTCGCGAGTGGATGGTAATAAAAAAAGGCCGGCATGAGCCGGCCCCTATGGGAGATTAACTCCCGTGAAACACCACTAACTTTTTGGCATCAACACAGTATCAATTACATGGATAACACCATTGCTCTGGTATACATCAGCAATTGTAACGGTTGCCATACCGCCTTTTTCATCCTTGAGCATTACCTTACTTCCCTTCATCATTAGCAAGATCTTTCCACCTGCAACTGTTGTCAGTTCAGCTTTTCCACCGCCGGCTTTGATAAGAGATGCAATTTCTTTGCTGTCTAATTTACCTGGTACTACATGGTAAGTAAGGATACCCGTAAGCATAGGCTTGTTTTCTTCTTTCAGTAACGTTTCGACTGTTCCCTTTGGAAGCTTTTCGAACGCTGCATTTGTTGGAGCAAATACTGTAAAAGGACCAGCGCCTTGTAATGTTTCAACAAGTCCTGCTGCCTTTACTGCTGCAACTAGTGTGGTATGATCCTTTGAATTTGCTGCATTTTCAACGATGTTCTTTGAAGGATACATCGCAGCACCGCCTACTTCAACTGTTTTTTCCTGTGCAAACGATACGTTAATTAAGCCCAATGTTAATGCAAGAAGGCCGATTTTTTTTAAAGATTTCATGATGTTTTTGTTTTATTTTATTGATTATCTGCAAACACTTACGGTGGCTGGTAACAATTAGATTTGTTTCCATAGTTTTTTAGGAGAAATTAATTAATTAACAAATCAATATCTTTAAAATTCAAACAATTAACTATGTCGTACTGGCTTGTAAAATCGGAACCTTCGTCTTATTCATGGGAACAATTTGAAAAAGACGGCGTTGCGTCATGGGATGGCGTACGTAATTATGCAGCGCGCCTGCATTTACGCGCAATGAAAAAGAATGATGAAGTATTATTCTATCATAGTAATGTGGGAACCGATATTGTTGGTATAGCAAAAGTTTCAAAGGAAGCCTACCAGGATCCCACTACAAGCGATGACCGATGGGTTTCGGTAGAATTAAAACCTGTAAAACATTTAAAAAAACCCGTTAGTCTTAAAACAATTAAGGAACATCCGGTGTTAAAGGATATGGCGCTTGTGAGAATCAGCCGGTTAAGTGTTCAGCCAGTAACAGCAGGAGAGTGGAAGGTTATAATGAAACTGTAGTTTCCTGGAACTTTATTCCAAAGTTTTCCAGTTCATCCAGCACCGGATGATATAGTTCAGGAATGATGGGGATATGCAAGCCCGTTAGCACTATTTTATTCTGAAGAATCAGTTTTGCTGCAATACCCATCGGAAGACCAACGGTTTTCGCCATTGCAGTCCTTACATTATTTTCTCCTTCAACGATCAGTGAACTTTTTATGGTTTGGTTTGTATTGTTTAATGTGAAGTTGATCTCGTGCAGCATCACAATCATGTCCTTGTCCTCTTTTTTCAAAGCGAGCTTTTGTTCAAGGGCGAATTGTAAAATGTCCGCAGCGCTGCAATTGCCCATATTGATGACCGTTATATCATCATCCATGCCCAGGAAAAAAAGTTGTTTCATAGACAGGTTCGCTTCATGCATTTGCGCCGCTACGCTAGCTGCCGCCCTCGATTTTAATTCTTCGAGATTCACATCCATCAGCTGACCTGAATTATTCACCATCATAAATTCGCGCAGCTCTTTCATCTGTTGCTCACTAATCACTTCTTCGGCGTTGATCAGCTGCTGCAATTTTTCAAGCAACAGTTTTGTTTGCGCAAACCTTGTAGTGAGCTGTTGTTCTATCCAGTTGGAAAAACCATGCCTGGTAAGATGCGTTTGATAAAATTGTTTCAACGTCATTCCATCTGTATCGTAAAATATCGTTTCATCAGTAAGTTTTAGTTCTATCAAATTCTTCCAGCCGAAGCAAAATTCAGGGTGGCGCAGTGTAGTACGAACAAATGTGGAGGCTGAGTTAAGTTTATACAAATTAATATAAGGTAGCGAGTTGCGATTGGGATAAAAGGCAAGCGTGCCCAGTCCCGGAATGTTCACCACTCTTGCAGGGTCGAATAATTGCTCATAAGGCAGCACGAATTTTTCATTGAACTGGCGGAAAATCGCGCCACCTTTTCCGGCAACTACTACATTGCGCGGGTTCCAGCTCACTTTATAGTGCCAGGGGTTATTATCACTTTCGGGTGCCACGAGACCACCGCAGTGCGACTGAAAAGAATTAACTGTTGCGCCCTGTTTAATTAATTCATCAATAATGCGCATCGCGCTCATGTGATCTATACCGGGGTCGAGACCCATTTCGCAGATAAATAGCAAGCCTTTGCGCTCAATTTCTTCTCTCAATACCTCTATCCCTGGATCGATGTAGGAAGCTGTGAGCAAATTCTTTTCAAATTCAACACAATCCAGTGCGATGAGATAATGGAGGGAAGGTGGAAGCAGGGAAATCACGATATCTGCAGCGGCCACATATGATTTGCGTTCAGCTTCATCGCCAGCATTCAGCGCAAATGCCTG
>JBDTMM010000245.1:0-4376 GCA_039934275.1 Flavitalea sp.
AAACATCCTGACTTATTTCATTAGACAATATCAGTCTGTCATATACTTTAATAAAATCAATCTCTGAATTCGAGCTGAAATCCCTGACAAAAGCCTCTTCTGCTTTAAAATTAGCCTCACCTACCCAGTTTGACGATGCCATCGAGGTGTTCCATAATGCCGGAACATTCCAATTATGTGGTTGAAACTGGTCAAGGGAGGCATCATACATAGATGTGATCAATTCTGCATTTACTTTTTCGGAACGGGCACCGGTTATTTTGACCTTCCATTTTTCAGTACTTCCCGGTAGCGTTTTATCTCTGAAGCTTAGATATTCTATTTTCAATTGTTTGTCGAAAAATGGTATATCAACAAAATAATTGTCAGCGTAGAACCTGCTGTTTTTTACGAGCATGACATTCACCTGCATACCGCCCTTATCGCTTTCAATAACATTTAATTTATATGGAGAAGTATTTTTTCCTGGTCCATTCGATATTAAATCCTTGCTTTTGTGTTGCCGTAATGTTTCTCTGATTAAATATGCGCTGTCAATGTTTGTGAGCAAGGAATAATTGATTTGGTCGGCGGGTGCAGAAGATTTTGTGCTCCCTTCAATTTTTACGGCTGCAATAGGTGAAATTATTTTATTAGTATAAAGTTGAATGTATTTTACAATTGTTACATTGTCATTATATTTATCCTTCGTGGTTGCCGATATAGCATACCATCCAGGTTCACTAATGATTTTGGGGATTTTAAATGCTGAATCCTTTACAGTATTAAAGGTGGCAGAAAGTATTTCTTTTTCGGTTGGCCAGGAAGTAATGTCTCCTTCATTGGAATAAAAATCAAAGGGAAATTTATTATAATATTCTTCCCGTGTCATAATGAACTGGTCGGGTTGCTCCCAAAACCTCTCTCTGAATGTTTTTGTGGGAGTGGTTAATTTGGAAATACGGATGGAAGTTTTTGCTGGTTCAAAGATGTCATTAGTGTTTACACTTGTGATATTTATTACTTTAAAGCTGTCTGTTTTTGCAAAATCCGGAACTGTCATATCCAGTTTAATGGCATGATATCCTACAGATATATTTGTTTCGGCGCTTCTTGTTTCTCCATTTATATCTGTAACATCCACGGTTACTGTGTAATTGAATATTGGATTCTGCGAAGCGGATATTTTCGCATCGGGTATGGCTTTAAATGGAATTGTAAAGGCGCCATCGTTCGCAGTAGTTAAAATTCCATGACCGATTTCCATTTGGTCCTGTCCTGATGGAGGCCAGATTTTGGAACTAAAATAATAATCAAAAACCCTGATATATTTTCTCTGAATCCGGTAACTCAGTTTCGCCCCATCTATTGCATTGCCGGAATAGCCTTTGGCACTACCGGTAACGCTGATAGTATCATTAACCCTGTATGACCCAGATGGCTTAATGACCGAAACTTCAAATTTGGGGCGTTTATATTCTTCGACATTAAAAGTTACCTGACTTTCAGTTTCATCGTCTGCTATGGTGAAGGTGCCATTAAGTAATCCAGAAGGTATTGTAAACTTTCCTGAATATGATCCATACGCATTGGTAACAAGGTCTAATGAATCTATATCCTCATCGTTTTCGTCTTTTAAATATATTTTAGATTTTTTATTAGGAAGAACTATACTTTCATTTTTCTTTTTACCAACTAATATTCCTTTGAAGTAAACTGTCTGGCCTGGTCTATACAACGCTCTGTCGGTAAAAAAATAAACGTTATCATCCTCGGTTTTGTCATTATCAATATCATCATAATTATATGAGTATGTAAAGTTTGTTGTTATGAATAATTTGTCTTTCCCGTTATCAAATTCCGGAATGTATGCGCCGTTGGAATTTCCCTGTCTGTAAGGAATCCGTACAAACCCATTTTTATCTGCTGTAAATGGCCCCGATAATTTTTGGAGTTTTGAGGCCCCGTTCACGTAAGTATTTTTCCATAATTGAATAGTTGCTTTAGGAAGCGGCGCACCGGTTGTACGGTCAAGCAGATAATAATCCTTTGTGCTGTTAATAAACGCAATATCCGAAACATAGAAGTTTTGAATTGCCAATGTATTATCATTTAGCTTGAAGGTTTTGTCAGGACTTCCAATAAGCGCATACTCACCGGCAGGTAGGGCATCAATTGGAATTTCAACACGATGCAACTGGTGGTCGTTGGTGCCAGGAAAACTGAGTTCTTTTGAAATGACGACAGGTAATTGGAGGATCTCCTTCCAAAATTTTTCATCCCAATTATTTGTGGTTCTTTCTTTTACTTCTCTTCCCAGTTTTATAATCCTGTACGAAAAAGAGGTAATGTTTCTATAATCAATAAGCGCCCTGAAAGATTTTCCGGGAACGTTTACTAATTCAGACTTCATTCCAATTTCCCTGCGTTGTATTTGTGCGAGTAAGCGCTGAGCATATAATTTTCCTTCGCTCGAGTCTTTGTCTGCCGATGCCTGTTTACAAAGTATTTCGGCTTTATAATATTCATACCTTGAAGAAGTATCCTTAAGCGGATCATAACCCGCGGCTTTGGCTGCATGCATCTCTGCAAGGAGATAAAGAGCCATTGATGAATTCCGGGAATCGACTAATTGCTGAAGCACCGAACTATATCGTTCTGTTTTATCAGCGATCGTGTAATATTGATTCACAAACTGAATTCTCTCAATATCCACATCTGTCAATGCCTCTATATTCTGATCATCCCAATGAAACGCAATTAATTTCTTAAATATTTCAAGCGCTTTGAAGTGCAACGATGCAGAATCGGTCGTCTTGAATTTATGTGCAGAAAAGAGTTTTGCTTCTGCAAAGGCAAGAGTATCATCAATCTCAAAACTCTCTGCTGGTCTGGTGATATCACTTTCCCCGGTTTTAAAATAGTCCAATGCCGTGTGCGAAAGTAAATCATAAAGTGTGGGCCGTAATTTTCTTGTATTGCCTTTGACAATTATTGGTTCGAAAGCAGAAAGATTTGTTTGCTTAAGAAGTTGTTCCTGAGTTATAGATGCGAGATAATGATCCGATATTTTTTTGTGTAAACTTTCAATGCCTGAAGTGGCAATGTCATTATTTTTGGAGTTTGGAATATCAGTACGGTTGTAAAACTTGTACCTGTTCCTTTGCAGGTAATTCCAATAATAGCTGGCCGCAATGCTATTTAAAACAGATTTTGCAGGTTCTTTTGCTTTGTCAATTTCGTTTTCAATACTCTTTATATTTTCGCTATCGGAATTTTCGGATAATTGTTGATTTAAATTTAATTTGTAGACCAACGCCTTTATCAACTGATCTTCTTTTTTCTCTTTTTTCGCCGCATCGTATAATGCATTCACTTCCTTTAATGCTGTTTTCGGTTGTCCATTCTTGTTGATGAGGGAGTCGATCCGCTTCCATGACCGTTCGTAATTAAAGGATGGCTTTTGTGCCGAGGCGCTGATTGATAAAATGACCAGCACGAAAACCGGTGCGAGATTTTTTATGGACATGATGAGGTTTAATTGTTTTGTATCTGACTTGTTTTATACCCAAAAGGATGCACCGAAAAAATTATTACATAAAAAAACCGGAAGCTTTGAGGTCCCGGTTTAGAAAATATAATGTTAATATGACTTCGCCCGCCGAAGCTTTAGCGTAGGAGGATTATTTCTTTTTGATCGCTTCCGCCATCATCTTTCCAATGTCGGCAGGGCTGCTTACCACGTGAATGCCACATTCGCGCATGATCTTCATCTTTGCTTCTGCAGTGTCGTCGGCGCCGCCGATGATTGCACCCGCATGGCCCATCCTTCTTCCGGGAGGAGCGGTTTGACCAGCGATGAAGCCAACTACTGGTTTCCTGTAATTTTTTTTGTACCAATTTGCAGCTTCTGCTTCCATGCCGCCACCAATTTCACCAATCATTACCACACCATCCGTATCAGGATCATTCATGAATAATTCCAGCGCTTCTCTGGTAGTGGTTCCGATGATCGGGTCACCGCCAATACCTACCGCAGTGGATACGCCCAGGCCCGCTTTTGCCACCTGGTCAGCTGCTTCATAAGTAAGCGTCCCTGATTTTGAAACAACCCCAATCCTGCCTGGTATAAATACAAAACCTGGCATAATGCCCACTTTACATTCATTAGCGGTGATCACCCCCGGACAATTAGGTCCTATCAGCCTTGTTGGTTTGCCCGCAAGAAAGTTTTTTGCCTTTACCATGTCCTGCACAGGAATTCCTTCCGTGATGCAAACGATCAATTCCACACCCGCATCTGTTGCTTCCATGATAGCATCGGCTGCAAAAGCAGGCGGAACGAAGATGATGGACACATTCGCTCCTGTATTTTTTACTGCATCAGCAACTGTGTT
>JBDTMM010000246.1:0-4375 GCA_039934275.1 Flavitalea sp.
ACCAGCGCGGATACATCAGCCGGCTCGAGTTCAGAAGTGGCAACGACCTGCTGAAGCAGGAAGTCGATCTAAAAAATATTGATGTGCTTAAAGTGATCCTTAATTATCCTCTTGCGCCACATGAGCATGTTATTCTTAGCACTCCTTTTCATGTGAGGTTACCTTATAATTTTTCCGGAACAGGATACCAGGGGCACGTCAGTACCATTTCAAACTGGTACCCGCAAATTGCATTGTACAACAATGCGGGCTGGCACGCCAGCTCTTTTACGGAACAAACAAATTCAGGCGCAGAAACAGGCGGTTTGAATGTTACGATAAATGTTCCTTCAAAATATCAACTATATAGTAACGATGAATTTCAGCAAATGGTTATTGATTCTTCATCCGAAACAAAGACCCTTCAATTTGTAAAAAACGACGTGAATAATTTTTCCTGGGTTGCAAGCGTTCCCGGTTATGCGACATTACATGCAAAAAACAAACAGAAGGATACTATCGCGGACCGCGCCAATAAAGCAATTCAAAATCTGCTTGCTAAAAGCTGGCTTCCGGCGATCGGATATAATGCCTATGATGGTTTCCAGATCGGTGCCTTCACCCAAAATTTAAGCGATACGGAAAGCAGACTCACTTATTTCGTTTCATCATTGTATGGAACAAACAGCAATAGGCTGGTGGGTTTGGGAACTATGAATTATTACTGGCAACCCGAAAGATATTTTAAAAGGGCCGATGCGGGAATAAGCGTTTCCGCTTTTTCCACCTCTAGCGGAAGGGATAGTCTGAATAAGAAAATATTTGCCGGCTTTTTCAAATTCGCGCCCTATATCAAACTTTTATTTCCTATTAAAGATGGTCGCGTAGAAAATTCCATCGAATTAAAAACATTCATCATCGGCGAACAGCAATTTAAATATGTATTATACAGTGTAGATTCTTTTTATCATCCAGCTTTGGGTAAAACCAATGTACGGTACCTGAACCAGTTAACTTTTCATCATACAAATAAGCGTTCTCTTTACCCTTACGATGCACAACTGCAATTGCAACAGGCCAGTTCCTTTTACAGGCTCAATGGCGAATTGCACTATTTCTATAACTATGCAAAAGGTGGTGGAATGCAGGTTCGTTTGTTTGCTTCCAAATTCGGATACCTTGGATCAATAACTTCTTCCAAAAGATTCGAAACCCTCCGCTACCAACCTAAACTCACTGCTTTAACAGGTAATGAAGATTACACTTACAGCGATTATTTTATAGGAAGAAATGAATTTGATGGCTTCAATTCGCAGCAAATGATGATGCGCGATGGGGGATTGAAATTGAGAACAGACTTGTTCCAGGACCTTCAGGGCCGATCGGACAACTGGATCGCCTCCATGAATTTAAATAGCACCCTTCCCAATAAATTATTTCCCTTTAAGCTGCCCATCAGGATCTTCCTAGATGCGGGTACCTATGCAAAGGCATGGAAAAAGGAGTCTGACCAGCCCAAATTTTTATACGTGGCCGGGTTGCAGGTATCCATACTAAAAGAATTGATTAATATTTATTTTCCACTGTTGTACTCAACAACATTCAGGGATAACCTAAAATCCGTTCCCGATCAGAATAGTTTTGGTAAACGAATTTCTTTCAGCATAGATCTGCACCGGTTCGATCCGGCAAAAATTGCGGGTAATAAATTCTTTAACTGATCATGCCCGGGAGCCGTATACAATATCTCAAAAGGAAAGACATCGATATAAAAAAATGGGATAATTGCGTGGCTCAAAATAGTAATGGCCTCATATATGCGTACTCCTTTTTTCTAGATAAAATTGCCATTAATTGGAACGGCATTATTGTAAACGATTACGATTGCATCATCCCTATTCCATGGCGCAGAAAGTATGGAATAAATTATCAGTTTAAACCTGCATTTATCCAACAATTGGGTATTATTGGAAATGCTTCTTTGATCGATTCAGCCATTATCCAGGAAAAAATAACGGGTAAAATAAAATATGGCACCCTGCTTTTTAATTTTTCGAATAAGGAAATTGCCAATGAACTTCATGCCCATTCGCATGTAAACATGGTGTTGGGTCTATCGGCAGGTTATGATAAGCTATATTCCGGTTTTAGTTCATCGGTAAAAAATCATATTAAACAGAGCCAGTCAAAAAATCTTCACTATACGGAATCAAACGATATTGATGGTGCCATAGATTTATATGAGAACCTTTATTCAAAACGAATGCTTTCCATTAAAAACGATGATTACCGAAACTTAAAAATTCTCTCTAAATTGATGTTTGAAAAAGAGATGTGCCTTATCAGGAAGGTCAAAGATTCAAACGGCACAACATTAGCCACCACACTTTTACTTAAGGACACTAAAAGAATTTACAATTTAATTTCGTCTATTACCATTGAAGGAAGACATTTAAAAGCGAATTATTTTTTATTCGACGAATTGATTAGAGAATTTTCCGGGCAACCTTTGTTATTGGATTTTGAAGGATCTGATTTGGAAGGAATAAAACAGTTCTATGGCAAATTCGGATCTCACAATGAACCTTATTTTTACCTGAATTATAATAGGCTGCCCTGGCCCCTTACTCTTCTGAAGAAATAAGATTTCTTTCCCTGATGATCAGGTCGGCCAAAAGCATATCGGCGGGATGTGTGATCTTAAGATTGGTTTGCTCGCCTTCCACAAGATGTACCTGTACGCCATTGCTTTCTGCTACCGCCGCCTCATCAGTAAAATGTTCGCCTTTTGCATTCTTAAAAGCGTCCCTGATTATCTTTCCCCTGAAGGTCTGGGGGGTTTGTACAAGTTTTACATATTCTCGCGGAACGGATTCGTTGCCTCCTTTTTTTTGAATTCTAACACTATCCACCGAGCCGATTGCCGGTATGGCGTTTCCATTTTTCAGCGCGCCCTCATAACAACGGAGAATGAGGTCTTCCGATAGCAGGCACCTAACGCCATCATGAATGAAAATAACAGCGTCATCGGAGGTCTTTTCCAGCCCGATCTTTACTGAGCCGAACCGGCTATCGGCCCCGGCAAGCACGGTAATGAGCGAATTTTCGGGGCAGAGGCTGACAATACTGGTAGCAGTGTCTAAATGTGTATAAGGAACTACTAAGATGATGTTAATGTCGAAGAAAGATTTAAGAAAAGCCTCAATAGAGTACAACAGAATGGGTTTGCCCGCGAGCATCAGAAACTGTTTAGGTATTTGGTTGCCCATCCTGGACCCATTCCCCGCGGCCACAATGACTGCATATTTCTTCATAGCGATGATATATCTCCGAATTCCCTTTCTAATTCCTCCATTTGTATCAGGTCAATCGCCTCGCTTTCGGTGGGCGTGATATTTAACTGGTCTAGAAAAAGCATATCAGACAAGGTTTTTATAACGCCGGCCTGCATTTCGCACAATACAAACGTTGCTTTCTTGCCGTAGAACTGCCTGTGAACGTTAAGAAGTTGATGCGCAGCAGCTTTATCAAGATAATGAATGTCTTTCATGTTGATTGCGACATTTTTTACGTTAGTATTAAGTAACGGCATTAACATCTCATCTATCTCTTCTGTCATATTAGCAGCAAGTTCTTGTTCATGAATCGTTATGACATGCAATTTTTCTCTGGTATCAATTTTGACCTTCATGACTAGCTTGATAATGTGAACAGATGTTTAAGTATCAGGACAATAGAAGTCAAAATTATTTGTTATTATTGTATCAACCCAACAAATTAGAAAATGGATAATAATTTCTCAGCGCAGGTAAAGGAGATCATTTCATTTAGCAGGGAGGAAGCTTTAAGGTTGGGGAATGATTTTATCGGAACCGAACATTTGCTGCTCGGCCTGATCAGGGAGGGTGACAACACTGCCGTCAGGATCCTTAAGAGTTTCAATATAGATCTGTATGAACTTAGAAAGGAAGTGGAACTCGCAGTAAAAGACAAGACCGGTAAAAACATTGCCAATATAAATAGTCTGCCACTAACCAAGCAGGCGGAAAAGGTTATAAGGGTAACCGTTCTGGAAGCAAAGGCACTAAAAAGTCCTACTGTTGAAACAGAGCATCTGATGCTCTCGATTTTAAAAAATAAAGAAAATATTGCAACTCAAATCTTAAATCAATTTGACGTGGATTACGATTTATTCAGAAACGAATTAGGCGTAGTTAAGAGCAATGACGTACGCAGCGAATACGCCGAAGAAAACGACGACGATTTCGATGAGGAAAAGAAATACGCCCAGCAAAAGTCAAGGGCCACAGGAACTGCCAAAAGCAAAACTCCCGTGCTCGACAATTTCGGTAGGGATATCACAAGGCTCGCAGAAAACGGATCTCTCGATCCGATT
>JBDTMM010000247.1:0-4368 GCA_039934275.1 Flavitalea sp.
AATTTCACCGGTAGGAATAAATTTATCGTTTACCGGGATATATTTTTCTGCATCGATCGTGATCTCGTGCCACACCACTGTTGCATCACTACCAGCCGACAAATTAAAATAAGTATGATTGGTAAGATTGATTATCGTAGGAGCACTGGTAGTGGCCTTGTAATTTACCTGCAGTTCGTTTTCTTCGGTGAGAGTGTAGGTAACCGCTACAGTTAACGAGCCCGGAAAACCCTGGTCGTTATGGGGGCTAACATAAAACAATTGTAAAATGTTTTCATTCACGTCATATTCTGTGTCCCAGAATTTCCTGTTCAATCCAACTTTACCGCCATGTAAAGCGTTCTCACCGTCGTTCACTGTAATTTGATAGGGTTTTCCATCGATAGAGAATTTACCACCTGCAATCCTGTTAGCAAATCTCCCTGTAATGCAACCGAAATATGGATTTTCCTTCTGTTCGTATTCTTCATTCGTATCAAAACCCAGTACCACATCGCCCATTTCACCGTTCCTGTCGGGAACCACTACCGTTTTTATGGTGCCTCCATAATTCAGAATGGTGACCTGCATCCCGGATTCGTTCAATAAAGTAAATGCTAAGAAATTATTTTCTTCATTCGTCATCCTGTTCAATTATTGATTACATCGGCTTCGAGGTCGTAGTCGTATGCTTTAATAATTTTTGCCTGTACAAAATCCCCTATCACTAATTTTTTCTTGCTGTTGAGTATTACTTCGTTGTCTACTTCCACACTATCAAATTCTGTTCTTCCAAGGTAGCGTCCGGATTCTTTTTTATCTACGAGTACTTTAAACGTTTTTTCCAATTTCTGCTGGTTGATCTCAAATGAAATCTGCTGCTGTACATCCATTACATCCCTGGCACGTTCTTCTTTTTCTTCCTGTGGAATATTATCTATCAAATCATAGGCCCCGGTATTTTCTTCATGACTGTATGAAAATATCCCTACCCTGTCGAAGCGATGTTTTATTAAAAACTGCTTCAGTTCATGAATATCATCGGGTGTTTCCCCGGGGAAGCCTGCTATGAGCGTTGTTCTTAGGCAAATGCCCGGCACTTTTTCACGAATGGCAAGTACCAGTTCATCCATTTCCGTTCTGGTGATCTGTCTGTGCATTGCCTTCAGCATATTATCGCTCGCGTGCTGCAACGGCATGTCCAGGTAATTACAAATATTCTCCCGGTCACGCATAGTGTCCAATATGTCCAGTGGAAATTTTGAAGGGTATGCATAATGTAAACGTATCCATTCAAGTCCGGGAATATCTGCAAGGCGGTTTAATAAATCGGGAAGCATTCTTTTCTTATAAATATCCAGGCCGTAATAAGTAAGTTCCTGAGCAATGAGCATAATTTCTTTTACTCCTCTTGAAACCAGCAGCGCTGCTTCTTTAACAAGATCCTCTATTGTGCGGCTCACATGTTTTCCGCGCATCAGCGGAATGGCGCAGAAAGAACAGGTGCGATTACACCCCTCCGATATTTTCAGGTATGCGTAATGGTTTGGCGTTGCCAGTAACCTTTCGCCCAACAATTCTGCTTTATAATCTGCATTTAACTGCTTTAGTAAATTCGGCAGTTCCATTGTTCCGAAATAGGCATCCACTTCCGGAATTTCCAGTTCTAGGTTATTTTTATAACGTTCGCTCAAACAACCCGTAACATACACCTTGTCCAGTTTGCCACGGCGCTTCAGATCTACCTGGCCCAATATGGTATTGATGGATTCTTCTTTTGCTTTGTCAATAAACCCGCAGGTATTCACCACCACTATGTTGTGATCGGTTTTTTGATTCTCGTGCACCACGTTGATCTGGTTGGCGGCAAGCTGCCCGCTCAGCACTTCACTGTCCACCATATTTTTGGAACAGCCGAGTGTAATGATATTTACCTTGTCTCGTTTGAGTGTTTTTGTTTTCATTAAGAGGGCGAAGGTAAGATTCCTTTCACGCAAAATAGTATCGCAAAGGGCACAAAAAAGGCGCAGAAATCGTTAAGAAATATTCTTTTCGATTTTTGCGCCCTTTGAGATATTTTTTGATTACTTGTCTGAATTCCAGTTTTAATTATCATTGAATGCATACCTGAATCCAAGTCCGAAACGGGCAGGCAAAAAGTCTCCCCCATGTGTAATCACAATATTCGGCCTCCAATCAAATGAAAAATTAAATGGAACACCTGGGATTTTATAGTCTAATCCCCCGATAGGAACAATACTAAAATTCGAATACCGCCTATACAGCGCAAGGGAAGGGCCAACTCCAGCAAACCACCTTAATCCGGGAGCTGCTTCAATTTCACTATGAAATTGATAAAAGGCCTGGATTTTTGCAGTGTGGTCACCAAACAATACTTCCCCAACACCTACATGGTTATCGGTAAAAAAGTGTTTCCCTGTTACCCCTACCATCGTCAACCCATCTCCAAAATCGATTCCAAGTCCAACTGCGTTTTTATAACTTGTACCATCGGCAGAATGGGTCTTTTGTGCTATAGCACTGGAAATAGTTCCCAACACTAATACACTTACGAATGCAGTTAGAAAAAAAACTTTTCTCATATGATTTGATTTTGTGTAAAAGAAATTAAATTTTCATACCTCTCCAATTTTACAGCAGAACATTTTTAATTTTCCGTGTTAAATAAACTGTTAACAAATTCTCGTTTGTTAAAAATTAACAGATCTTCCATTTTTTCTCCCACCCCAATAAATTTTACGGGTATATTGAATTGATGGGCAACAGCAAGCACTACACCGCCTTTTGCGGTGCCGTCTAACTTTGTTATGGCAATGGCAGTAACAGCTGTTGCTGCAGTAAATTGCTTTGCCTGTTCAATTGCATTTTGCCCTGTTGAACCATCCAGTACCAATAATACTTCATGCGGGGCTTCGGGAATAATTTTCCCCATCACGCGCTTGATTTTACCAAGTTCTTCCATCAGGTACGCTTTGTTGTGCAATCTTCCCGCAGTGTCGATGATGATTACGTCTGTGCCTCTTGTCAGCCCGCTTTGTACGGTATCAAAAGCTACCGATGCAGGATCGGAGCCCATCGCTTGTTTTATGATAGGAACTCCTGCGCGTTCACTCCAGATCGTTAGCTGATCTACTGCTGCCGCACGAAAAGTATCTGCTGCACCAAGCAATACCGACTTCCCTGCTTTTTTAAAGTTGTATGCAAGTTTACCAATAGTGGTCGTTTTGCCGGCGCCGTTTACACCCACCACCAAAATCACATAAGGTTTTACAGGAAGTTCAGAAGTAAAAGGATAGGAACCCGTTGGCGGGTCGCTTAATATGGCTTCGATTTCCTGTTTAAGTAGTGCATTTAATTCACTGGTTCCAACATATTTATCTCTTGCTACACGCTTTTCAATTCTTTCGATGATCTCTACAGTAGTATCAATACCCACGTCGGCGCTTACCAGGGCATTTTCAAGGTCGTCGAGCACCTCTTCGTCAACCATTGTTTTACCCGCAACGGCCTTGGTGATCTTTGCCAGGAAACCTTCCTTGGTTTTTTGTAATCCCTGGTCGAGCGATTCTTTTTCTTTCTTACCGAATATCTTATCAAAAAATCCCATAGCGCGATATTAGGGTATTAAATACAAAAAGCCGTTCTAAGGAGAACAGCTTCTTGTTGATACTTACTTATCCAATTATTTCTGAGTGAGATACTCTTTTACTTTGTCTTTATGAACGATCGCTTCCTTAAAAGTGTATGCACCAGACTTAGGACTGCGAACTGCGCGGATCACTTTTGTCCAGTTCTTCGCTTCGGATGCCGACTTCTGATCTTTGGTTTTGATCGCGGTTTTAGCTGACTTTGCCATGACTTAATTATTTATTTAATTTCTTTATGAATGGTGTACTTCTTCATGATCGGATTGTATTTTTTCAATTCGAGTCTTTCGGGAGTATTCTTCTTGTTCTTTTCGCTAATGTAGCGGCTGGTTCCTGGCAAACCGCTCGCTTTGTGCTCGGTACACTCCATAATAACCTGTACCCTGCTTCCTTTCTTTGCCATTGTTTGTTATTTTATTGATTACTGCCTTAGAATGAAAAGACAGGTATTGTTAGATTTTAACTCCCTTACCTCTGAGTTCCTTCACTACGCTGTACAGGCCATTTTTATTGATGGTTCTGATACCTTCCGTTGAAATTTTGAGTGTTATCCACTTATCTTCTTCCGCAAGGAAATAGCGCTTTGTTTGCAGGTTTGGTAAAAACCTGCGCTTTGTTTTTATATTGGAATGTGAAACCGTATGTCCCGATATAGGCACTTTTCCGGTGATCTGGCAAATTCTAGACATGTCGAAATTTTTGGACGGCAAAGGTCGGGAAA
>JBDTMM010000248.1:0-4358 GCA_039934275.1 Flavitalea sp.
AGATTTTTTAGAAACATTGAATCATTCAAAAGTTTTAAGCAGCCGCCTATTGAAAACCCTAAGCCATGAGTTTGCCGTATTAGCAAACAGCCTCAGCATGTTTGCACAAAAGTCTGTAAGAGAAAGGCTGGCATTGCAACTAATAGTTCTCAGAGAAAAATACAAAATAAATTTTAAGGAAGGTATGCCAGTAGAAATAAATATGAGCAGAGAAGATTTAGCCAGTCTTGTTGGCACTGCAAGAGAAAATGTAGTGAGAGTACTTTCAGAATTTAAAGAGGACAAAATACTTGAAACAAAAGGGAGAAAAATTATTATTCTTAATGTAACCAAGCTAATTAAAATTGCAGATTATTAATAATTGAATTCAACTATGGAAAGATATTACATCGATACATATGTTATTGAAAGGCTTCACTGTTGAGGATGAAAATGCGCCATTGTTGAAACCTAAAGACGACAGTTTATAACCAGCGTCGAAATAGGTTGAAAAAATGCATCCGCCTGATAGAAAGGATGTTTAATATATTGTTTTAACAGATAAGATATGAGCCGAATTACCTGGGCATTAATTTTTTCTTTTCTAACGCTCACGTCCAGTGGTCAATCCTCTTTTCACCGATTTGATACTTTGTTTCAAGACTTTTCTCGTTTCGAGGTGTCGCATCTGAATGTGAAATCTCTTGATAATTTATGTGTTTTAGCCAAGGTTTGGGGGCTCATGAAATACTATCATCCAAAAGTAAGATCTGGTGCTTATAACTGGGATTATGAGTTATTCGCAATACTCCTTAAGGTTGTGGATGTGTTTGCTGGCGAGCGCGATAGTATTCTTCTCCATTGGATACATACTTTTTCGTACACATCATTTAATTCTGATACACCATTAAATCATACGACTAAGCAAACTGATGCGCCCTATTTACAATGGATTGACAATTCGGGAATTAACATGGATTTACGGTGCGCCCTGAAAATGATCATAAACAAAAAAATGGGGCGTAACAGCTATTACATTGAAATTGGTGAAATACCAAAGCCTGAATTTGTTAATGAGGAAAAATATGAACGAAATCCTTATCCAGATGCAGGCTATAGATTATTGGCTATTTATCGATATTGGAATGTGATTAATTATTACTATCCTTATCGCGACTTATTAGGAGAAGAATGGGATAAAATTTTACGCACAAACATAAACGCTTTTTTAGGCGCGAAGAATGAGTTTCAATATAAGGTGCAGGTGCTCAAGCTTATTACATCAATAAATGATAGCCATGCATCACTTCAGAAAGGGGGCGAAATTCTGGAAAACGCGTTGGGTGACTATTACGCACCAGCGGAAGTAAAAATCTTCCAAGGGAAAGCAGTTGTTGTTAACTATTATAATAAAATATTAGGCCTTAATTCGGGTTTAATGAGAGGGGACATTATAGAGAGTATCGATGGCATTCAGGTTTCTGAAATAATTAGCAAAAAAATGGATATTACGCCCGCGTCCAATTATGCAGTGAAATTGCGAGAAATCTCCCGAAACTTATTGAGAACTGACAGTGAAGGCATTTCATTGAGCATTATCAGAAACTCTATCAAATCGCATTTGTCGGTCAGATGTTTTAAATTACCCGATGAAGATATAAACTACAAATACCACTTACAAGATTCATGTTGCACTATAACGCGTGAAAATGTTGGGTATATTAACCCTTTCCTTCTTAAGGCCACCTATATTCCGAAAATAATGCATCTGTTAAGAGGAACAAAGGGCATCATTCTCGATTTCCGATTTCCTCCCGGAGAGAATATTTTGGCAATTGGAAATTATTTAATCAGGAAGGAGCAACCGTTTGCTAAGATGACTTGCCCTACAAATGAACACCCAGGATTGTTTACGTATTTTGTTACTTCGAAGATTGGCGGTGGGATTATTACCAGCAGTTCTGATATTTATAGGAGTCCCTTGGTTTTATTGAATGATGATGAAACGCAGAGTGCTGCCGAGTTTAATACTATGGCTTTTCGCATGTACAATAAATCAATTATTATTGGATCAATTACCGCAGGAGCAGATGGTGATGTTTCCGAGTTGAATATTCCCGGAGGAATAGTAACCACATTTTCAGGTTTAGGCGTTTATTATAATAATGGTAAAGGAACTCAGCGGGTTGGGATCATTCCTGATAAAATATTCAAACGTACTATACAGGGCATAAAAGATGGAAAGGATGAATTGCTTCAGGTTGCAATTTCTACTATTACAAAAAAATGATTCTAAAATTGATTTATGTTAGTCTATCGGGGTTAATTCAAGTACCTGAAATTGAGTAAAATCAATTTTTAATTCCGGATGATTCCCATTGATGGTTCCTAAATTTTTATCTTGATAATAATCGTACACTTTGTATTTCTTTTCCGTGCTTAAACCACGCAACTGAACCGTTCCGTTAAAGTTGGGATTGTAAAAAGCATAATACATTGTATTGTCTTTTTGTATGCAATGTGTTTCAGGATAATCGTACGCAATATCATACAAATCGCCACGGTAAAGACCATTGCTTAGCATTTTATCATTATAAATTTCAATCCAGCGCTTAAAGGATTTTTCTTTTTCAGGGGTTAATAAAATTCTATCGCGATTTTTAACTCCGGTTGCCGGCCATACAAATTTTGTACCTGGAACGGCCCCTATTCCCACCTGTGATGCAAAGTCTTCCCTGGTGTCTGTCAATTCCACATGGTCTCCAAAATAAGCCGTTTTAGGCATCAATGCGCGATACACCATACCCCTCAGTCTAACCTGCCAGCTACTTGTAGGATCGCTTGCTACAAATTGGTTGGTGTAAGGCATGTGATAAAAATTTATTACATCTCCGCAAGGACAAAATTCAACAACGGCATTAGGCTTTATACTTTTCGCAGTTTCAATAATCGCTTTAAATAAAAGGGGCATTTTTTCAAAACTTTGTTCTGGATATTCTAGATTATGCCGACCATAATCAGGCATGCATGCGTTCATATACTGGCCATCTAATTTCAAGGCATCAAAACCCCAGTCTTCCAAAAAAAGCTTTACCGTATTCTTGGTTTCTGTGAGTACGGTACTGTCAGTGGGTGACATGTAATAAGCATTACAGTATGTTATAAATTGAGGTGCATCATCTTTTTGTCTGAGAAGCATACGCGGATGTTCCTTTAAAACTTTGCTATCCGGAGTTACTGACATCGGAGCCCACCAAAGCACAGCTTTCATTCCCAGCGCATGTACGCTGTCAACAAAAGCTTTCATCTCCGCATCTCCCCCGGGAAAATGTTTCTTATCGGTATGCCAGTCACCATAAGTCTGCTGAAAACCGTCGTCAAGTCCAACCCATTTTATTCCAAGCTCTTTTACTTTAGGGAGGGTATTTAAAACTTCCTGAACGGTAAAATTCCTTCCATATCCCCATGCACACCAGATTGGTTCGTAAGCCGAAGGTTCTTCAGGTGCGGGTGTGATGCCTTTTGTTTGCATGAATGTCGAAAAGTTTCTAAGAGTTGAAAAACAATCTCCCTGGTGCACACTTATAAAAGTTTCAAAAGTGCTGAGCGTATCGTTAGGATTTAAAACACTCTTTTCCGGGAAATCATATTCCACATTTATCTTCGCCGTAGCAGCATATTTATCATAATCAACAGGAGTCGAAATTAATTTTGCAACTGGCGTAGTGTTGCCAATGGCAATACCGGCATCTCTTCTCCAAAGATCCAGAACGGGAATACCGCCACCATAATCAGTAGCATTCATTCCCATATAATTTTTTTCATAAAATCCCTGATTTACTTTTCGTATCCAGTCGCGGCGGTCGGCATGTGAGCTACCCTGGAAGCTCCAGAATTTCGTAGAATCTTTTGAGGGTATCACATGATATTCATTATTTACCCATTTAATAACTGGTAAATCCCTTTTACCATGGTTAATATATTGCACGGTAATGTAAGCGGCATCCGAAAAATTATTATAAATTTTTACTGAAAGGATTTTTTCCATACTAAAATCGGCGTTCATTCCATAAAATTTATAGTCCGTTCCGCTACCCGCATGGTCATTAATAGGTTTTTTCTCTTTTTTAGTAAGGTGAAAAAGTTTTGCAGTAAAATATTTTGTTTCAATATATTCAGATGATGAAAAATTATTCATCAGTGGCTTTGCATCGCTGAATGTGGAATTTATTTTCGTTTGAAGATCATTGTTTACCTCTATTTTAAGATTCTTAAAATTGATAACTGTTTGTGCTGGTGCTGCAAGAGAGAAGCAACAACTGATTCCAAATAAAATTATTTTTCCGTTCATGTTTAGGTATTTTGACCGATGAATTATA
>JBDTMM010000249.1:0-4350 GCA_039934275.1 Flavitalea sp.
TCAAGGACCACAGAAACAAAAAAATAGCCTAATTTCACGCCATAGCTCTTTTCTTTTCTTTTCATAAATCAATAAAGGTTCCCGCGTAATAGTGGGATTAATAGGGAATTGTGTGCAAATCACGAGCTGTCCCGCAACTGTAAGTAACCGTAAAGTTTTTACCCTTGTTGTCCACTGCTTCATTACACATGAAGCGGGAAGGAAGGTAAAAATGGTACAAGCCAGGAGACCTGCCTATATTGAATTTGACAATGCTTTCGTGGAATGAAGCAGTTGTTGAACTGATTGCATCTGCTCTGGATAATTTCTATTGTAATTATCCCATGGCTACGTGTATCCGTCCGCAACCTTATTCTCACCTATCATTGCTGGTTTAGGGAAGGCTTTTAACTGATTTAATCATTCAAAAAGCTTTTTATCATGCAAACACACAACCTGGGCTACCCGAGGATAGGCGGCCAAAGGGAACTAAAAAAAGCGTCGGAACAGTACTGGTCAGGTAAAATTGAACCCAGTGAATTACAGCAAACGGCAAAAGACATTCGTACGCACAACTGGGCACTGCAGAAAAAACTGGGCATCGACATTATTCCATGCAATGACTTTTCTTTTTATGACCAGGTGCTAGATACCTGCCTGATGGTTGGTGCCATTCCTGAACGTTACCATCCACTGATCGAGGAGAAGAAAGTAAAAGAGATTGATCTTTTATTTGCAATGGCAAGAGGTTACCAGAAAGAAGGTTATGACCTTACTGCCATGGAAATGACAAAATGGTTTGATACCAATTATCATTACATCGTTCCTGAATTTTCAGCCAATCAAAAGTTTTCTTTTTTTTCTAACAAGGTGGTCAACGAATATAATGAAGCAAAACAACAGGGCTTTAACGTTAAACCAGTACTACTCGGCCCCGTTTCGTTCCTGCTGTTGGGGAAGAAAAAGCAGGATGGATTTCATAAACTTGAATTGATTGATGCGTTATTGCCTGTATATCTTGAAGTACTGAAAAAACTTAGCGAATGCAATGCCCATTATATTCAGTTCGATGAACCGTGTCTTGCACTGAATCTAACAACTGAAGAACGCAGTGTGTTTGAAAAGGTGTACAAAACCATTAAAAACCGGTTCCCGGAATTGCACATTATTCTTGCCAGTTATTTTGAATGCTACGGAGATAATTTATCCACCGTTCTTCGTCTGCCTGTTCAAACCATTCACCTCGATTTAGTCAGGTGCCCTTCACAACTGGAAGATATTCTTTCAACAGATTTCATCAAAACAAAGACAAACTTATCACTGGGAATTGTTGATGGAAGAAATATCTGGATCAATGATTTTGAAGAGTCTCTTTCAGTTATTAAAAAAGCCGTCGAGAAAGTAGGTGAAGAAAGAATTTTCATAGCGCCTTCCTGTTCGTTGGTGCATGTTCCGTGTGATCTGGATGCTGAGAAAAATGAAACCACGCTTACTCCGGAGATTAAACAGTGGCTTGCATTTGCAAAACAAAAACTGAAAGAAGTAGTGGTACTCAGGCAACTTGCTTCAGGAACCGGTACTCCCGAGATCAAACAATTTCTCCAGGCCAATATAGTTGCCAATTCCGCCCGGCAAACCTCTGTATTGATTCATAATGAAAAAGTAAAACAAAGAACTGCTTCGATAAGAGATGCGGACGCAAAGAGAAGCACCATATTTGAAAATAGAAAGAAGAAACAGCAGCATTCTCTGAAATTGCCCATGTTTGCCACCACTACCATCGGTTCTTTTCCGCAAACACCAGAAGTGAGATCATGGAGGGCCAAACTAAAAAAAGGAGAACTCAGCCAAGAACAATATGACGGTCATATCTCAAAAGAAACGGAAGCATCCATACGCTGGCAGGAAGAGATAGGGCTGGACGTGTTGGTGCACGGCGAATTTGAGCGTAATGACATGGTGGAATACTTTGGCGAACAACTGAATGGTTTTGTTTTTACTCAAATGGGATGGGTGCAGAGTTATGGCAGCAGATGCGTGAAGCCCCCAATCATTTTCGGCGATATCAGCAGGCCCGAAGCAATGACGGTGAGGTGGTCGGCCTATGCCCAGTCGCTCACCGAAAAACCAGTTAAAGGGATGCTCACTGGCCCAGTGACCATCCTGCAATGGAGTTTTGTAAGAAACGATCAGCCGCGGAGTGAAACTTGCAACCAGATCGCGTTGGCCATACACGATGAAGTGGTTGATCTTGAAAAAGCAGGAATAAAAATCATCCAGATCGATGAACCTGCTATCCGTGAGGGATTGCCGCTCAGAAAAGAAAATTGGAAAACCTATCTGGAATGGGCGGTCAAGGCTTTCAGGATCTCTGCTTCAGGAGTAAAAGACGAAACACAAATTCATACCCACATGTGCTATTCCGAGTTCAATGATATTATCAGCGATATTGCAGCAATGGATGCAGATGTAATTACCATTGAATGCTCGCGTTCACAAATGGAATTGCTCGATGCATTCGCTGCATTTCAATATCCAAATGATATTGGCCCCGGTGTGTACGATATACATTCACCACGTGTACCATCAAAATCAGAGATGATCGAACTGATGGAGAAAGCCAAGGCCGTTATTCCTGCAAAACAACTGTGGGTGAACCCCGATTGCGGGTTAAAAACAAGAGGATGGCCGGAAACAAAGGCGGCATTGGTAGAAATGGTAAATGCGGCAAAAGAATTGCGGGGAGGGGTTTTACAATCTCAATAATAAATTATGCGTCCACTGATGTGCTGGGATATTTTTATTGAAAATCATCAGCCCCACTTCATCCTTTACTTCATTCGTCCCTAATTCTCATATCCTATATTTTAGCTTAATTTTGCGGCCCTGGCAAACAATGATAAGCAGCCACTATACTTGTGGCTGCTTACCATCAGGGTATGATATAATATTTGAACAATGAAGGATATTCACCAGACGGTTACTCCCGGAATTCGTTTCCGCCAGGCAATGGCAAATGAAAGGCCATTGCAGGTAGTGGGCGCGATTAATGCAAATCACGCACTGTTGGCAGAACAGTCGGGCTTCAAAGCCATTTATTTATCAGGCGGTGGAGTAGCGGCAGGTTCGTTGGGTATTCCCGATCTTGGCATTACCACCTTAGAAGATGTGCTGATTGATATTAACCGGATTACCAACGTAACGGAGCTACCTCTTTTAGTAGATGTGGATACCGGTTTCGGCCCTTCAGCATTCAATGTGGCGCGTACAGTAAAATCCCTGATAAAAGCCGGAGCAGCAGCAATGCATATTGAAGACCAGGTTGGGGCAAAACGATGCGGTCATCGTCCGGGAAAAGAAGTGGTTAGCAAAGAGGAAATGGTGGATCGGCTGAAAGCGGCTGCCGATGCCCGAACAGACGAACAATTTGTTATTGGTGCCAGAACAGATGCATTTGCCAATGAGGGTTTGGAAAAAACACTGGAAAGAGCGTTCGCTTATAAGGAGGCAGGCGCTGATTTCATTTTTGCGGAAGCCGTACCTGACCTTTCCTATTATCAAAAATTTGTCGATGCAACCGGTATCCCTGTTCTGGCTAATATCACTGAGTTTGGAATGATACCATTGTACACCGTTGATGAATTACGCAGTGCCGGTGTTGGATTGATTCTTTATCCCCTTTCGGCTTTTCGCGCTGCTAACAAAGCTGCTGAAAATGTTTATGAACATATCCGAAAAGACGGCACTCAAAAGAATGTGCTGGATACCATGCAAACAAGGGAAGAACTCTACAAAAGCATTGGATACCACGATTACGAACAGAAATTAGATAACCTGTTTAAAAAAAATAAAAATGACTGATAATAATGAACCACAGGTGTTCAAACCTAAGAAAAGTGTAGCATTATCAGGTGTGGTGGCAGGAAACACGGCCTTATGCAGTGTCGGAAAAAGCGGCAATGACCTTCATTACAGAGGGTATAATATTTTGGACCTCGCAGAAAAAGCTACATTCGAAGAAGTGGCCTACCTGTTAATTTATGGTTCCTTACCGACCATTGATCAACTGACAAACTACAAGTCTACATTAAAGGCACTTCGGGGCTTGCCCGATTCAATTAAGAATATTTTACGGCAGATTCCCGCTAGCGCACACCCGATGGATGTGATGCGAACTTTTGTTTCTGCCCTGGGCAGCATTCAGCCGGAAAAAGAGGATCATAATATTACGGCGACCAGGGAAATTGCAGATAAATTGCTAGGCTCCTTCAGCTCTGCATTATTATACTGGTATCATTATACCCATAATGGAAAAGAGATTAAGGTCGAAACAGATGATGATACAATCGGAGGGCATTTTTTACACCTGCT
>JBDTMM010000250.1:0-4347 GCA_039934275.1 Flavitalea sp.
CTTTTGGCTTCAAGCAAACAAAACTCGATTATGCCGTTTTGTTTCAAATAAAATGATGGAGGTTATAAAACCGTGGCTGCATTCAGTGGCCAGGAATAAACCCATTTGTGATTTGGGCTGTGGGGCGGGTGAACTTTTATTTGCTTTAAGCGAAATGGGTTTCAGTAATCTCTCAGGTTGTGACATCAGCTCAGAGCAGGTATTAATTGCAAAGCGCAAATTTCCTGAGGTTATGCAGGCAGATTTATTTTTGTTTCTGCAGGAACAGCCAGATAAATATTTTGAAGTAATTATTATGTTCGATGTTATTGAACACCTCACCAAGCAGGAAGCATTTGATCTTTTACAACTCATCAATAAAAAGCTTAGTATAGGCGGTATGTTGATTGGTCATACTCCCAATGGGTTATCTCCTTTTGTGGGCCATGTATTATGGGGCGACATCACTCATCAATGGTGCCTCACTCCCTTATCTGCACAAACGCTGTGCAAATTATTCGGGCTCGAAAACTTTGAAGCCATAGATCATCTTGGAGCGGGCCGTGGCATTGCTGGTTTATCGAGGCGGTTATTGTGGAAGATTTTAAAGGGATTCCTTCAAATATTTAATCTTATTGAAACAGGATCTTCGGGCGGTTCTGTCTGGACCAGGAATTTTGCCTTTAAGGCGAATAAAAGTTTTTAATTAGCACTGCTTTTGAAAATTACTAAATATTGTATCTTGTACCGGTTATTGGTTTAATTACGCCTTCCACTCTTCCCTTTCAAAACCTCCTTTTATCCAGCATCCTTCCGCGCTTTTACCTTAAACCTTTCAGCATGGAAGACGATTTCATTAACTGCCCGCATTGCAATACGCTCAATTTTCGTGAGCAAAGAAAATGTTCTTCTTGTTCATTTCGACTGCCGTTGAATCCCGACAAACAGAATGATAAAGTACAGCAGTGGAACGCTGTATTTATTCGAATCGTTATTGTTTTTTTAGTGGCGATGATGGTGCTGGCCTTTACGGTGAGGGTTTATAAATAAGGTATATGAGTTAGCGTAGCTACAAGTTTGAAAACGTAGAAGCAACCTTCTTCCCGGATAATCTTTGTAATTGCCTGGAATCATTACAACTCCTCAAGGAGCTTACAATACCAGCCGGGGCGTACAGAATTTCCACCTGTTCTCCCACAGGAATACTATAGAATAGATCATTGGGTTATCGATTGCAGGAATATCATTATTCTTAACCCACTGATATATTTTCGATATTTGGATAGTAATCCTTAATTAGTGTATGGTACCTATTTTACAATTAATCCCGAATCGTTTGAAGAAATTTGTCAGGGTGCAATTCGAGAGTATAAGAAAGAAAGAAGATAGCTTAATTCCTAAAATGGAGATTTCCGGGAAGCATATTTCCAATCTCATTGTAATTCAAAATAGAACGGAGCTGTTAAAGCTATTGCCAAAGAATGCCATTGTTGCCGAAATTGGAGTGGATAAAGGGGAGTTCAGCGAAGAGATCATGGCTGTTTGTAAGCCTGAAAAATTACATCTCATTGATGTTTGGGATAGCAAAAGATATCATCATGGCCTTATGGCACAGGTGCAACGTAAATTTGAAGATCAAATTAAAAATGGATGTGTTGAAATTAATTTGGGCTTTTCGACTGATGTTGGTGCGAAATGTAATGATCATTATTTTGATTGGATTTATATAGATACAGATCATTCCTATTTGACAACCAAAAGTGAATTGGAAATATTTAGCCAAAAACTTAAATCAGGCGGTATTATTGCTGGTCATGATTTCGTTCAGGGTAATTGGATTACAGGATATAGATATGGGGTTATCGAGGCCGTGTACGAGTTTTGCAATGCATTCGATTGGGAGATTCTGTATTTGACTATGGAAATAAATACGCCCCGGAGTTTCGCTATAAGAAAACGTAAGGAGGTATAGGGAGAGGTATGTATTTTGAATTGGTTTTTACATTGAATCTATAGCTGTTTAGGGATGTATTACGGAAAGCCAAAGAAGGATCTACCACAAAATGATTTAAATTCAGGTAAATAACCTAATCTCGATGATGAGTTCCCGGACCCTGTATATTTTCCTCTTATTCATATCATTTGGTAAGGGATTGTATTCGCAACAAATGAAAGACACCTCATTGACTGTGTTTTTTGCCACCGATGTGTATGCACTGAAGGATACCCAGGTAATTGAAATTAATAATTTCCTCTCCCTGGTTAATGGAGTAAAGGAAATTACGGGGTACGCTGATACGGTTGGCTCTTTACCATACAATAGAAATTTATCTCGATTGCGCGCAATAAGCGTATATCGGATTTTGCCAACTGGCATTCATTTCGGGAAACAGCCTGTTTACAGAGGAGAGGAGTTTGTGCAGAATATTGATTTGGCGAAGAATAGGAAAGTTGAAATAGTGGGGTTTAAACGACAGGATAATCTAACTGATGAAGTACAGTCACCAGATTCATTAATAGACGCTTTCGACATAGAAAATATAAATTTTATTCCCGATAGGCCTATCATCACCCCGGAATCGATGGTGTCCATACCGCGGCTCGTGAATAGAATAAAATCCTATAAAAATGTTCGTTTTGAGATAATTGGGCATGTCAATTACCAAAGTAAAAACGATCCTTCATATTTAAAAGATCTTTTTAAATTATCAGTGGAAAGAGCAAAACTCATTTATCTGATCCTTATCGACAATGGGATAGCTGCGAAGGAGATACAATATAAAGGAGTGGGAAATTCACAACCTTTAATTAAAGCACCCGTAAACGATGAGGAAAGATATAAGAACATGCGCGTACAGATATTGGTGTTTAGGCGTTAAGAAAAGTAGTACAGATGGCATTGGTGTTGGGATGGTAGCCTTCGCTGCATTTATTTATTTCGAAGCCGGATGCTGCCCGGCCCTCATACTGGCCTTGGCGCGAAGAGCATCCTGGTAACCGTCTTTGAAGGCCATCACAACCAGGAAGGCGCCAACTACGCAAAGAATCAGGATCATCAATTTTACATACCATGGAGATAAAAATGAATTTTTCATGCTAAGTGTTGTTTATGGTGTAGAAATAAAATCATTTTTTGCATAACTATCTGGGTCTTCATCATCAGTGCACATATTTTAGCAGTAAGTACACCCCCAGCATTCCCAATGCCACCATTGCACAAATGATGTAATAATCCCTTTGCACCTTCCACTCCGGCGTGTACCACCCACCCATCTTCTTCCACTTAATAAACCCGGTTTTTACTCCTGCCTCTTTAAACCACTGTTTCGCCCATTCGGATTTATTATCATTGGTGAGGTCTTCGAACAACCGCATATTCTCATCACTCTCCGCCAGCCATGCGTCCAGTTCTTTTTCTTCCTCGGGAGAGATCCGGTTACCCATTGACCTTGCGATCAGCATTCCATATTTATTTTGGTTGGTCATTTCAAAAAATTTAGAAGGTGTAGAATTCCTCTTCTCGTAATCTCTGTGAAATCCCATCTTTCCATGCGCAACTCACCTGGTGTGCAATAACACAGTTTCCTGAACCCTCTTACAAAGTTTGTAAGGCCATTGTATCCCGCCATTTCCGCAAAGTGTTTCAATGGCTTATCCGGCTCCTGGATTATTTTCTTCGCTGCCCTTGTACATAAAATGTATTTGCGGTATTCGTCGATGCTGAAGCCTGTCAGTTTCCGGAAAATCTTTTTCAGTTTGAATTCATTCAGTCCCACAATTTTGCTGATTTCCGGAATGGTGAAATGTTTATCGGGATTTGCATCGATCAGTTCCTTTGCCTTTATGGTGTGCTGCCAGTCTGCGGGTTTTATATCCTTTCTTATTTTGTCGGAGGCGCCGGGTGGTTTGGTGATAAGCGAAAGATATTTTTTCATTTGTACGTGCAGCCGGTCATTGATCGCTGCCGCGGAGAAATCGTTCTGCTGCAATTCAGAAAGCATCTGGATAATAGTATTGTTGAGGGCTCCCGATAACATGATGATCCGTTCGGGACATCCATGACAAATCTGATCCACGCTTCCCGTTAATGACGGATCGCTTTTTAAAAGCTCCTGTAAAAAAGAGGCCGACCAGCAGGCATCGATAAACTCATAGTCGCCCGGATGCTGCGCCACCAGTACGCTTTTCCAGTCGCTTCCCGCGAGGGTAAAAAACTGTTCTTTGTCGAGGTGCACTTCGCCGGCGCCCTTTATATATTCGTCAAGGCTGTTGTGTAATGTTGCCCGGGTAAATAACCCCGGGGGATAGTCGTAATGACACAGAATCTTTTCGGGCGTTTTCCATTCTACTACATTTTTGCGTATGCTT
>JBDTMM010000251.1:0-4345 GCA_039934275.1 Flavitalea sp.
GTGTAATTGTAATTACGCTGTTGCTGAAAGCAGATGCAGCTGCACCATTTTTCGCCCTGACCCTGTAATAGTATTTAGTATTTGCTATCAGCCCCGTATTTTTATAGGAAGTGATATTACCAGCTAACGGAATGCTCACTAACCCTGTAGAGAATGTTGCATTGGTTGCCCTTTGCAATTCATATCCCGATGTTGCACTTTCATTATTTGTTTTATCTGACCAGGTAAGTGTAACGGTGGACCTGTCTACGGGTTCAACATATAAATTATCAGGATTTAACAGCGTGATTGAAGGATCATATTCTTCAATCACCATTCCATTCAGGTATGAATAAGGACTGGTTCCTGTTCTTGTAGCAGTCACCAAAATCGATCCCGTACCATCTGGAACAAGTGAGTTTAGGTTGGCTGTCTTTTGTGTATTGTACCGCGCATCAAGAACGCTGCTCTGTGCTCCGGTTGCGTATTGAGTGGTGGCCACAATTCCTTCATTCTGACTTCCTACAAACACAATGTTGTATCGTTTTGCAGTATTCAGTCCGGTGATCTTAAACGTGCGCGCGGTTCCATTATCAGCAATACCGCTTTGAAGCACCGCATCCGGAAATACCCCGCTGTTGTTACCCGAAATATGCCCGAGCACTGTTGTGGTGGACCACGCAGTAACCGATACTACATCAATAGTAGTTGCAACATTTGTTTCATCTTTCAGATTACTGATCGTTGCATTTGCAGTGAGCGCACCTAACCAGTTGTTCCATGGAAGCGCTGCCGTTTTTCCTGCGCTGCCAAAATTCACAAATACTGATTTGGTATTTTTATCGCTAACAAGCACATTGATAGATTGTGTTGCAGACATTCCTTTATTATCCGCCGCAACAATGGTAAGATTATTATATCCAACATTATCAACGGTGGCCGTTGCCGTGATACGATAATTAAATCCGCTTAGGTGCGAGAGGGTGATGAATGCAGGTTTATTGGTAATGGTTACTGTAACAATATCAGAAGCAGCATCCGTAACGGTGAAATCTCTAACAGCAGTGGATCCTGTTTTTACAAACATATCAGAAAGTGCCGCGATCACAGGTGCCTTGTTACCACCATTTGGGCTGGCTTCATTACTTTTTACTGCTGCTCCCGTACCATTAACTGCACGCACCACATAATAATAAGTAGTGTTCGTAGCCAACGTTGCATCTGTATAAGTAGCAATGTTTGCAGCTGTGAGTGCGAGGAACGTGTATGGTCCGCCTGGTACCGTGCTCCTGTACACTTCAAATCCGGTTTCGTTATTACCCTGCCCCCATGTGAGTTTCACTGATGTAGTAGTTAGCACGGTGATAGCAAGATTTGTTGCGGGATCCGGTTTAGGAGTTCCGTTTGCATTAACGACGGTGAAATTCGGAGAGAATGTTGGTCCGCATCCCCCTGATTCACTGTATTTCGCTTTGTATACACCAGCTGGTGCGTTATAAGTTGCAGTGGTTGAAACGGTAACGTTGTCGCTCACTCTAACCCATTGGTAAGTTGCAAAACCCGCAGGCATTTGCAGCGGAGCAGTGGTACTTCCATCAGTTGCAGGAAGCACTATGCTTCGTTTAGGCGCTACCGTTATTGCAGGCGCTTGTCCGCCAGCTTTAACTCTGATAACTGCCGGATTGCGTGAAAACTCTGACCAGGCAGAATTTAAAACTCTCTTAAAACGTACCCTGTATGTTCCAAATGATTTTACGGTAATTTCATTTCCGGTAAAAGAAATGATAGAGGCATTGTTAATAATAGAGGTAGTAGTTCCGGTTCTTGTTGCGATAGTTATATTATCCTTCTGCCATTCGTACGCATAAAATCCGGCCGTAATACCCAGCTTTGAGTTGATTGCTTCGCTTGGGCAGTAATCCGTTCTTTGAAAGAACACAAGCGGGTTTGCTTTATGAACATTGTTCATGGATGAAATAAAATCGGGTTCTCTCCAGAAAGTTTCCCAAACCTGGTGACCAAGGTCAGGATAAATCGTGTAGCGGCAATCGGCACCGATCTCTTTCATTCTGTTAAGAGAATACTGGGCCTGCGCAGGAGAAGGATCGGGGTCCTTACCACCAGTTGCAAACCAGATGGGAATATGTACAAATAATGCGCGGTCGGCAGTGTTACCAGCAGCAGATGATGGCATTATCTTCGCAACGCGCTGAGGATATAACGCAGCCATCCGCCATGCTCCATAACCACCTCCTGATAATCCATCAACCAGTAACCGGTCGTTATCCGCACGAACATATTTTACAAGCGAATCGACGATAGCAAGAAGCGCCGTGAAATTACCGCTTGCGGCACTTCCCCAAGCACCCCAGCATCCGCTGGTAGCTACTAATTGCGGGTAAATTAGAAATCCATCGAACTGGTTTGCATCTACCCTTTGTTTGAATAGGTTCCCACCCAGCCAAAGCGGCTTTTCATTGTTGTAAACACCACCATTAGTGGAGCAACCCACTTCTCCTGCACCGTGCAGGAACATCATCATGGGGTATTTTCTTCCGGCACCTTCCGGACGGTTATAGGAATACGGAAACTTCAGGCGAAACGCCATTTTGTTTCCGCCTATATTAATGAAATACGATTTAAAGGAAGATGCATCCCACATGTCTACTCCTTTACTTACACCATTAACGGCAACAGTCACCCATTTCTGTAATCCCGCTTTATTGGGATTTGGGTTTGTGGAAGTTCCAGGTGCAGCCGCCGAATTATATCGAACGATTGCGTCAGAAGTATTAAAAACATTCTGAGAAAAACAGCATACTGAAGCAGCCAGTATGGCAACGATAAATAGTAAATTTTTCTTCATACCTTATAAATGATTAAACACACATAATGCTTGGACATCAACAATTGCATGATTATTCAATAGGTATGATTTCGAGAAAGAATGCCTTAAAATCTGAAGGAAATTTGATTACCCAGTGCGGTGAAAAGAATTCTTCTACGGATTAATTAAACTGCCTGGAGGACATAAATAATTTTTAAATGTACTATTATCTGGGGAATACGCAAAAAATGTTTTGATTGTATTTTTCCACATATATCAATGTAAGCGGCTGATACTCCATAAGTAGTATCCAAAAACGTTTCTTTGCAACTGCTAAGAAAACTCCTGGATTGACTTGTTGATTTTCTTCCCGCATCAAGGGCTCAGGGGTACCATCGAAACGAGGTAAAATCTGAATTCCCAGGCCGCTTGCCTACTCTGCAAAACCCCTTTTCACTCTCCTGGGAATGGCAAAAATAACCCGATCCAGGAAAGACTGGAGTCAAATTCCCTGACAGTTACCCTTTTGCGCGATCAAATTAGGGAAAGGAGTGCAGGTTTTTTGAATTGTCGTACGCCATCATGCCTATCCCTTCCATCTTCTTACCATAAAATCTCCTTTATAATCGGATTGCTGATACCGCCCGCCAAGTATCATTTTATTTACACAACTTCCTTTTGCGGTAACTGGTTTTGAATTCGGTTGCATCCATGCAGATACTTCCGTGTTCCATTCTCCATCTCCTTTTGCGATCATCGTATGAATATCCCCGGGAGTCATGTATGCCGTCCATGCCTTCATCATAGCGTCCTGATTATTCTGCGCCCGGATATTATTAAAACAAATTGTGGCAATTAGCAGCAGGGCAAATGGTTTACATTATTTCATAAAAGTCTTTACAAAGTTGGGAAAAACTTATATAATTAATTATGGGGCAGATGTTTCCCATACATTTCGACTGATTCCTTCCTTCGCGATCAGGATCATCACATCATTTTTATTAAGGCTGAAACGTATGGATAGTTATCGAGAATCAAAATTTTTTCCCGGGTTTACTATTTCCATAATTTTTATTATTTAGATATTATCTTCATATCTAAACCCCCACTAATATGAAGGCCCTTAAAATTATCGGCGTCCTCATTTCCATTTTTGTCGTTTTACTATTAATTGCTGTAGCTTATTTAAAATTATTCCTTCCGAATGTTGGTACCGCACCCGTAGTAAAAATTGAAGCCACACCCGAACGCCTCGAGCGCGGTAAGTACCTCGCAGAGAATGTTACCGTTTGTGTAGATTGCCATTCTACCCGCGACTTTACAAAGTATGCCGGCCCTATTAAAGCCGGGCCATTCGGTGGCGGTGGCGAAGAATTTGGTCATGACTTTGGATTCCCCGGATTCTTTTATTCAAGAAACATCACACCCTCGCATTTATCGTCCTGGACAGATGGTGAAATAGTACGTGCAGTAACCAGCGGCGTTAGTAAAGACGGTACCGCACTATTTCCTTTGATGAATTACCTCAGTTTTGGAAAT
>JBDTMM010000252.1:0-4341 GCA_039934275.1 Flavitalea sp.
AAATAAATAGAAAAATAACAATACGGCTAACAATACAAACCCAATAACCGTATTACGGTCCATACTACCCATTATGCGAAATTTTTAAGGAGGTGCAAAGATAGGGGTTCGCGCATCCTCTATATCATCTCTCCCTGTAATGCAGAATTTTTGATAGCATTTTTCCGTTCTGAGTAGTTTTTAGCGGCGCCGATGAATTTAACAAATACCGGTTGAGGATTTTCCACGGTACTCTTTAATTCGGGATGGTACTGTACACCAATAAAAAACGGATGGGAAGGTAATTCTATGATCTCCACGAGGTTGCTCTCGGGGTTTTTACCGCTGGCGATCATTCCTGCGGTTTCGAAACGTTCGAGGTAGCGGTTGTTAAATTCCCAGCGGTGACGGTGTCTTTCGTTGATGAGGCAATCGCCATAGATTTCTTTTGCGAGGGAACCTTCTTTCAGTTCGCAGGGATACGAGCCAAGTCGCATGGTTCCGCCCTTGGCGGTCACTTTCTTCTGATCCTCCATCAGGTCTATGACAGGGTCAGGCGTGTTGGGATTCATTTCGGTAGAATGCGCATCCTGCAAACCCAGTACGTTCTTTGCGAATTCTATCACGGCCATTTGCATGCCCAGGCATATGCCAAAAAAAGGCAGGCGGTGCTCGCGTGAGTATTTCACAGCGATGATCTTTCCTTCCACTCCCCTGTGCCCGAAGCCTGGTGCTACCAGTAATCCGTCGAGGTGACCGAGTTTTTCATGAACGTTTTCATGGGTAATAAATTCACTGTGCACGTTTACCACCTGCACCTTGCATTCGTTCATTGCGCCAGCGTGTACAAAGGATTCGAGGATAGATTTGTAGGCATCCTGCAGTTCAATATATTTTCCGATGAGGCCGATGGTAACCTTGCTCTTCGGATATTTTAATTTGTCGAGAAACTCTTTCCATTTGGTGAGTTCGGGTTCAGCGAATTGGGTGATGTTTAATTTTTTAAGACAGATCACGTCGAGCTTTTCACGCATCATGGCGAGGGGTACTTCGTAAATGCTGGGTGCATCTGCGGCTTCGATCACTGCTTCGGGTTTTACGTTGCAGAAAAGTGCGATCTTTCTTCTTATATCAGTCGATAACGATTCTTCAGTGCGGCAAACGAGGATATCGGGATGTACACCTTCCTGGCTCAGCATCTTTACGCTGTGTTGTGTGGGTTTTGTTTTGAGTTCCTTTGCTGCCTTTAAATAAGGGATCAATGTAAGGTGCACTACAACGGTATCTTCTTCAGGAAGTTCCCATTGCAACTGGCGAAGCGCTTCGATAAAGGGAAGGCTTTCAATATCACCCACGGTGCCACCTAATTCGGTAATGATAATATCGTATTCCTTACTTTGACCGAGCAATAACATTCTTCTTTTTATCTCATCAGTGATGTGCGGAACTACCTGTACGGTTTTCCCGAGGTACGCACCATCGCGTTCCTTGTTGATAACGGTCTGGTATATGCGCCCGGTGGTAACATTGTTCGCCTGGGTGGTAAAAATATTCAGGTAACGTTCGTAGTGGCCGAGATCAAGATCTGTTTCGGCACCATCTTCGGTTACAAAACATTCTCCGTGCTCGTATGGGTTAAGTGTTCCCGGATCGACATTAATATACGGATCGAATTTCTGGATCGTCACTTTCAGTCCCCTCGCCTGGAGCAACTTAGCCAATGAGGCAGCAATAATTCCTTTACCCAGGGAGGAGGTAACTCCACCCGTTACAAAAATATACTTTGCCATAAATGATAATAATTAGATTGCGACCTAAGAGATAAGAAATACGCAATACAAACTCCTGAAGGTCGTACAAAACTACACCCATTTTTGGGAAAGAAAAAACTCTTTGCTGTCTTTTGGAATCTTTGCGCCTTTGCGTGAAACCTGTTTGCGGAGAAAGAATCACGCAAACACGCAAAGAATCGCGCAAAGGCGCAAAGGTTAAGGCTTCAGAATTTTATCGTAACTCGCTACTACTCCTTTAATAAGCGAAGAACTGAACCCGCGGTGTTCCATTTCGTTAAGACCCGCGATGGTGCATCCTTTTGGCGTTGTCACCTTATCAATTTCAAATTCGGGGTGAGTTCTTTTTACCAATAATAATTCTGCAGCACCTTTAACTGTCTGAGCTGCAATTAAACTTGCAGTTACTGCGTCGAATCCGATCTCGATGCCTCCCTGGATATTCGCCCTGATGTACCGCATGGCGAATGCGGTGCCGCAGGCCCCCAGTACTGTGGCGGCGTCCATTAGCTTTTCTTCAATGGATACCACCTTTCCTAATTTTGAGAAAATATCGTGCACCGTTTTTACCTCTTCTGGTGATGCGTTGGAATGACTTAAACAGGTAATGCTTTCGCGAATGGCGATAGCCGTATTTGGCATTGCCCTGAATAGGGGCATTTTATGAACCAATATTTCCTCTATTTCTTTTATCGACACACCCGTGATTACAGATACGAGCACGTGATTGACGGTTAATTCTTTTGAAATTCCCTGCACCACTTCTTTTACCTGGAAAGGTTTTACCGCAAGTATTACGATCCCCGCATTTTTTACGGCGTCATTATTATCGCTGGTCGCTTTTACCCCCCTTTCCTGGAGAGGTTTTAGCGTGGCAATATTTCTTTTTGTAATAATAAGATCGGCGGGTTTACAATAACCCGCAGAAATTAATCCTTCGGCGATAGCGGTACCAAGATTTCCGCCGCCAATGATCGCAATTTTATTTTTCATACTTGTACTGAATTCACCTTGAATCAAAAAGGAAATGTTTTTACCAGATATTCCTGCACATATTCCTTAATGCCATTTTCCAATGAATAAAATTCTTTATGGTAACCGGCATCGCGAAGTTTTGACATATTCGCTTCTGTAAAGTACTGATATTTTTCGCGGATGTCTTCCGGCATATCGATGAAACGGATATTGGGTTCAATGGATAATGCAGAAAACGTTGCCCGCACCAGGTCGGTAAAACTTCTTGCCCTTCCGGTGCCGAGATTATAGATCGCAGAGGCCGGCCTGTTCTGCATCAGCCAGTAACACACTTCCAGAATGTCGTTCACATAGATGAAGTCGCGAAGCTGTTCTCCATTATTAAAGTCGGGGCGGTGCGATTTAAATAATTTCACCTCTCCATTTTGTTTTACCTGGTTGTAAGCGTGCCAGATCACACTAGCCATCCTGCCTTTATGGTATTCGAAAGGGCCGTACACGTTAAAGAATTTCAATCCCGCCCAAAAGGGGGGAAATGTATCCTGATTCAGTACCCACTTATCAAATTCGTTTTTAGAAACCCCGTATGGATTGAGCGGTTTAAGAAAGGGGATGATTTTTTCATCATCATCGTACCCTAATTCTCCCGCACCATAGGTTGCTGCGGAAGAAGCATATACCAGCGGCACTTTTTCATTTACACAATATTCCCATATATGCTGTGAGTATTCAACATTTAATTTCTGATGGATGCTATAATCGAATTCGGTAGTATCGGTTCTTGCACCAAGGTGAAAGATGAAATCGATGGAAGGTGTATTGTCGGATAACCAGGAAAAGAATAGCTCGCGGTCAACCTTATACGAATATTGCTTTTCTTCGAGATTTATGAATTTATCGGTGCGAGTAAATTCATCCACAAGGATGAGGTTTGTAAACCCTTTTTTGTTCAGGAACCCAACAAGACAACTGCCGATAAAACCAGCCGCACCTGTTACTACTATTGCACCCTTAGTTGTTTGCATTTACTCCCAATAACTTTTCTATAGCTGTGTTGTATGTATTTTTCCATTCGCCAATGAATCCCCAGTTCTGTCCGTCCACTTCAACTGAACCGGTGGTCACTTCTCCCAGTTCCTCGAAAGGATGAATGCCTGCCAGGGTTTTGAATGCCTTTACATTTTTCTTACTAACGGTAACCACTACCCTGCTTTGAGATTCGCCGAACCAGAAGCCGTCTTTACGGATATTAGGGTCTGAAGCCACCACATCGAAGCCAAGGTTATTTTTGAAAGACGATTCTATCAGGGTGATGAATAACCCTCCTTCGCTGATGTCGTGCGCAGATTCTATCAATTTATTACTGATCAGTTCCGCCACTTTTTGCTGAAGCGCATATTCCGTATCGAGATCGAACTGTGGAACAGGGCTGAATTCCACACCCTTTATTTTTTGAAGGTATTCCGATGAATTAATATCGCCTGAACTTTTGCCCACAAGGAAAATAATATCTCCTGTTTCTTTAAAGCTCATCGTCATTTTATCATTTACGTCTTCCAGCAATCCCACCATGCCGATAGTTGGCGTGGGGTATACA
>JBDTMM010000253.1:0-4336 GCA_039934275.1 Flavitalea sp.
TGCCTAATGAATCGCGCAGAATCCAGAGCAGCGGCGTGTCGTCGTCCACCTCCACCACGCGCGGTAAAGTTTGATTCAAAAGATTCGAGATATTGATCCAGTGATTCGAGCGCGCGCCACTTTATATTTTTTGCTCTTTCCCGAGCAAGATGCAGATCGGAAAATTGCATTTTCCCCAAGGGGACAGCCTGGTTGTATTTTCGAATATTGAAGTTGACCTTATGACGATGATCAAGGTCGGCAGTTTTAACTGTGCTTTTTGCTATGAAGGTTGATGAAGTTTCAGACATCCACTGATTTTATTTAATTAATGAAGCCTTTTTATCAGTCAAATGCTGTTCGGCAACTTTTTCAAGCGCGCTATAAAAGCCTTCACCAAATCTTCGTATTAGCGGTTCTTTTAAAAATTCATATACCGGAACCTTTAATTTTTTTCCCTGAACGCAGGCAGGATTGCAAAGATTTTCGCGGGGTTCATAGTTCAGTTTATCAAATTCGCCTTTTTTTCCATTATTTACAATGGCAGGATATAAATGACAGCTGATTGGTTTTTTCCATTCGATTTTTCCATCGCGGTATGCCGCTTCTATTCCACACTTGATAATGCCATATTCGTCGCGAAAACCATACACGCACATTTTTCCTTCGATGGTGGGGGTTACCCATCCAAAGTCGCGGTCATACAAATAGCGGCCGTGTTTTTCTATCCAACGGATACCTTCTTTGGTGAGATAAGGTTTTACTATTTCGTAAACATCGTTAAGCTGCTGGAGTTCGTCTTTTTCGAGCGGGGCGCCGGCGTCGCCATCTTCACAACATCCGCCTTTGCATTTCATAAGGTCGCAAACAAATTGGGCCTCTACCACGGCATCACTTATCAACACATTGTCTATAGCGATCAAAAGAAATAATTTGAAGTAAATTTACGTGTTTTTCACGCAACGACCAGAAGGGTTTCATTACACCTCACTGCATTAAATTTCAAAATTAACAAGATCCACGAATTGATGAATTCTTTGATCGATATCTTCTTTTGTCAATGTTTTCAGTCTTTCCGGCCCAAATTTTTCCACGCAATACGAAGCCATTGCTGAACCGACGATGATCGCGGTTTTCATGTTTTTAAACGAAATGTCTTTTGTGCGGGCAAGATGACCGATAAATCCCCCCGCGAACGTATCACCCGCGCCTGTTGGGTCGAACACTTCTTCAAGCGGAAGTGCGGGTGCAAAGAAAACCTCATTTTCATGGAATAATAAAGCGCCGTGTTCGCCCTTTTTGATGATCAGGTACCTGGGACCCATTTTCAAAATGGCCCTGGCCGCTTTTACAAGGGAATATTCGCCGCTTAGTTGTCTTGCTTCGCTATCGTTTACCATTAATGCATCTACCTTTTTCAAAACTTCTTTTAGTTGAGGAAGTGCGATCTCCATCCAGAAATTCATCGTATCCATCACGATTAATTTTGGGCGCTGTTTAAGTTGGTCAATTACCTTCATCTGAACCACAGGATCGAGGTTGCCGAGCATCAGGAATTCAGCGCCCTGGTACGAATCGGGGATCAGCGGGTTGAAGTTAGCCAGCACGTTCAGATCGGTCACCAGCGTATCGCGGGAGTTCATATCAAGGTGATATTTACCACTCCAGAAAAATGATTTTTCACCCTTAACTACCTCAACACCACTCAGGTCAACACCGCGCCTCTGCAATTCTTTTAGCTCTTCTTCAGGAAAGTCTCCCCCTATTACGGACACTTGCTGAATGGGAGTTACAAATTGGCTGGCGGTATAGGCAACATAAACGGCCGATCCGCCTACGATCCTGTCAATTTTTCCAAATGGAGTTTCAATTGCGTCAAAAGCCATGCTGCCAACTACTATCAGGGACATATACAATATTTCAAATTTAAAAAACCGTTTCCGGAGGCAAACCTAAAGGAAATTTTGGTATGCAGGGAGAGTTGGTATATTTGAAGCAACGACATGGCATCACCAAAAGGTAAAAAAAACAGCCCCAGGAAGGAAGTTATCCTTGAAAAGGCCTCACACCTGTTTCGAAAAAATGGCTTCAATGCCACTTCCATGCGTGACCTCGCAGAAAATGTGGGCGTCGAAGCCGCAAGCCTGTATAATCATATCAATTCAAAAGCCGAATTGCTGCAGGAAATCTGTTTCCGCATGGCGAACAAATTCACTGCGCAAATGGACGAGATCATTTCAGCTGATATGAACTCGATAGTGAAAATTGAGGCAATATTGAGATTTCATATCCGGCAGATGATTCACAATTATGAGGAAGTGTATGTAAGTGACCGGGAATGGAAACATCTAACGGATCCATATCTTTCTAATTTCAGGAACCAGCGCAGGACGCACCGTCAAAGAATTGCCGCAATCATAGAGCAGGGAATTAAGAATAACGAGATAAAAAAGATCGATGCACCCACAGCGGTACTTATCATTTTACACGCTGTAAGCGGTATTGAATCGTGGCATCGCAGCAAGGAAAAAATTTCCGGCGAGCTACTGGAGCAAAATATGATACTTATTTTAGTGGGAGGATTAAAAAATTCCTGACCAGCTTATCTCATGACCCAATTTCATTCGCTTGTCATAAAAGAGATCAGGAAAGAAACGTCTGATTGCGTTTCCATTTCCTTCGAAATTCCCCGGCACCTAAGCAAACAATTCGAGTTTGAACCCGGGCAAAACATCACCCTGAAACATATTATTTCCGGGGAGGAACTTAGAAGATCCTATTCCATTTGTAGCAGCCCGCTTGAAAAAGAACTTCGCATTGCGGTAAAAAAAATAAATGCGGGCCAGTTCTCCACCCACGCAAACCGCGAATTTAAAGTGGGCGATACTTTACAGGTGTTACCACCTTCCGGAAGATTCAGTGCAAGAATTAATAAGAGCGACACCGGGAATTACCTCGCGTTCGCTTCGGGAAGTGGTATTACGCCGGTAATCTCTATTATTAAAACCATTCTTGCGAGCCATCACCATAGCCAATTCACGCTTGTTTTTGGAAACCGCAACCGTACAAGTATTATTTTTAAAGAACAACTGGAAGCGATAAAGAATAGATATATGGATAGATTTTCGCTGCACAATATTTTTAGCAGGGAAATTACCGATGCAGATATTTATCATGGAAGAATTGATGCCCTAAAATGCGAGCAGCTTTCGCACTACCTGATAAACATTATTTACATGGACCATATCTTCATTTGCGGACCTGAAGAAATGATATTCAACACGCGTGACTGGCTATTAAAGAAAGGCATCGATAAAAATAAAATTCATTTTGAATTGTTCACTGTGCCGGGGCAAAAAACAATAATAAATTCTTTCTCCGAAATAAAATCTTCCGAAAAAACAAGCGCCATTACGTTAACGCTTGATGGTCGCGCAATAAATTATAATCTTGAATACTATGGCTTATCTGTTTTAGATGGGGCGCTTCGAGAAGGTGCCGACCTTCCTTTTGCATGTAAAGGTGGTGTTTGTGCAACGTGCAAAGCTAAGCTGATAAGTGGTGAAGTGGAAATGGATAATAATTATGCGCTAGAGGCCGAAGAACTGGCCGCTGGATTTATTCTTACCTGCCAATCTCATCCCCGCACTGATAGTGTTGAAATCAATTTCGATCTCAGGTAAATCGTTGGATACCACTAATTCTCACTAACGGATGTTAGCGCAGTAAGGCAATTTGGTTAACTTTAAGGAACCAACACCCCTGTATGGAACTTGCCGAAAACATATTTCAGGATAAGATAAATAACGATTTACGCATCGAACCGAAAGACTGGATGCCAGAGGCTTACAGGAAAACGTTGATCAGGCAGATATCCCAGCACGCACATTCCGAAATTGTAGGCATGCTGCCCGAATCCAACTGGATCACCAGAGCGCCTACATTAAAAAGAAAGGTAACACTCATCGCAAAGGTCCAGGACGAAGCCGGTCATGGTTTGTATTTATATTCCGCTGCGGAAACGCTGGGAATTACCCGCGATGAAATGATAGCGCAACTGCATACCGGCAAGGCAAAATATTCTTCCATATTTAATTATCCAACATTAACCTGGGCCGATATCGGAGCGATAGGATGGCTTGTAGATGGTGCGGCGATTATGAACCAGGTTCCCTTGTGTCGCACTTCATACGGTCCCTATGCGCGCGCGATGGTGCGCATTTGTAAGGAAGAAAGTTTTCACCAGAGACAGGGATTTGAAATTTTATTAAAACTTAGCCGCGGAAGCGAAGAACAACACACCATGTGTCAGGATGCCATCAACCGCTGGTGGTGGCCATCTCTGATGATGTTTGGT
>JBDTMM010000254.1:0-4322 GCA_039934275.1 Flavitalea sp.
GAACCAGTTCACCAGGGGTAAATTCGTACACACCTGTTTTTGTTTTCAATAATGAGCCAATGCCTTCCAGTTGAAAAGGCTTGCCGATGTTCAATAATATTTTTCCATCGGTTAAAAAAGAGTCGAGATCTGATACTGCAAGCGGCCTTATTTTCCCTGTTTCGGCCCTGATAAAATTGATGAACGCTTCGTCGGCACCTGAAACCGGGTTTTGAACGTATTTTATCTGCTGGATAAAATCGGTGGCATTTTTTTCGGTGGCTTCAGGAATAATAATTGAAGGGTCAAGAGAAAAAACGCCAATGCCCGGCAGGTTCAGTTCTTTCTTTAAGTACAGGTATTTGGCAAACAAAGAGGAAAGTTTCAAGATAACTGGTTTATGCGCACAAGTTAAAGATTAATTGCGGCTAACCAAAGCATCACGCGAAGTGGTTACTTTTGCATTTCTCATTGCACTGGTATGCTGAATGAAAAAGAGACGCATTTTGTAAAAGCCTGGGAGGCAAGCAGGGAAAGGGAAGGCAAGCTGATCTTTCAATTGCTCAAGGGAATACCAATGGGTTTGGCTTTTGCTTTGCCGATAATGGTAATATTGTTCACCGGCCGTTACTGGTTCATAAGAGCAGATATGGTGGCGAACAGCCAGATGAGCTTTGGCGTATTAATTTTTGCCGTATTGGGGATTACCATATTTGTAGCAGTGTTTTTTAAAAAGCACCAGTGGGAAATGAAGGAACAACAGTACAGGGAACTGCTGAACAGGGCAAACCAACCATAGGTTATCTATTTACGGGCAATGCAGCGGTATAGGCTAAAGCATTGTCAAGAGATTGAATATTATATTTGCACCATGAAACTGATTAGGAGCGTTATTATTTTCTGTGCCATTGTTATTTGCGGAATGTCGTGTATTAAAAATAAAAGTTCAGATTGTCAATACACCATCACCAACAATGTTGCCCCTGCAGGCGAACAGTCTGTATTACAAACATATCTCGACACCAATAATATTGTTGCGGTAAAACACCCCAACGGATTTTATTATTCTATTCAAACTGCGGGAACTAAAACCGACAGCATCGGGGTTTGTTCGCAAATTCAAATTTCTTACACTGGCAAATTTGTAAACGGTGTTACTTTTGACAGTAACAGCGGTGTGTGGTTGCCACTCGGTAAGCTGATCGATGGGTGGAAGTACGGTATCCCATTAATAGGAAAGGGCGGGAGGATTAAATTATATATTCCGCCATCACTTGGATATGGCAGTGCTGATATTAAAGATCAAACATCCGGAAAGGTGGTTATCCCCGCAAATTCTATTTTGATCTTCGACATTTCGATGTCGGATTATACAAAGCAAAATTAATTCTACTTTTACTTAAAATACCTCTTGCCGCACGAAGCGATCTCCGTATTCGATATTTTTAAAATTGGTGTGGGCCCTTCGAGCTCACACACGCTTGGACCCTGGCGCGCCGCTCAGCAGTTCCTTCAATCCATATCTTCCAGGAAATTATTACAACAGGTAGAATCCATTCGGGTTTTATTATACGGCTCTTTGGCCAAAACCGGTTACGGACATGGCACAGACGTGGCCATACAGCTTGGTTTGAGCGGTGATGATCCCGTAACTTTCGATGTGAATAGGATCAGTGCAAAAATTGCCGACATCGCCAACATGAAAAGAATTGTACTGCTCGGCAAACACGAAGTGAATTTTGATCCTGTAGAGGACATTGATTTTTTTATCACCGAGTCACTCCCGTTTCATCCAAACGGGTTAACGTTTTTAGTGTCGCTCCACAATGGTGAGCAACTCGCCGAAACCTATTATTCCGTGGGCGGGGGTTTTGTGGTTCAGGAAATTGAAAAAATCTCGGAATCCGCACCTGTTCAATTGCCATTTCCCATCAACACTGCGCAGGATATTTTGCACTGGTGCAGGAAAACAGGATTGTCTATCAGTGAAGTGGTCCTGGAAAATGAATCAATGTGGCGTCCCGAAACAAAAACACGATCCGGCCTTCTCGAGATCTGGAAGGTGATGAAAGAATGTATGTACAGGGGTTGTCATTCTGAAGGAATACTTCCCGGCGGATTAAATGTAAAACGCAGAGCAGCTGAACTGAATAAGAAATTATTGAAAAATAGTCCATACACTGATTTTGTTTCGTGGCAGAGGGCAATTAAAGAGGGCGGTCACGATTTCAAATACATATTGGATTGGGTGAGTTGTTTCGCACTCGCGATCAATGAAGAAAATGCTTCGTTCGGCAGGGTGGTTACCGCGCCTACAAATGGCGCTGCCGGGGTAATACCTGCGGTGTTGCAATATTTTGTGATGTTTAATGGGGGAGACAGTGAAGAAAAAATAATTAAGTTTATGCTCACCGCTTCGGAAATCGGAAGCATCTTTAAAAAAGGCGCCACCATCTCTGCCGCAATGGGAGGATGCCAGGCCGAAATCGGTGTTTCCTCCGCAATGGCTGCTGCGGGCTTAACGGAGGCTTCAGGAGGCAGTCAAAGGCAGGCAATGATGGCAGCAGAGATCGCTATGGAACATCATCTTGGTATGACCTGCGACCCAATAGGAGGTCTTGTACAGATTCCCTGCATTGAAAGGAATACGATGGGCGCTATCAAAGCGATCACCGCTTCGCAATTAGCATTGCAAAGCACTCCAGATTTCGCCAAAGTTTCATTGGACGCTGTGATCAATACCATGTGGGAAACCGCAAAAGATATGAACTTCAAGTACAAGGAAACTGCGGAAGGCGGGCTGGCAGTAAATATTCCGTTAGGGTTAAAAGAATGCTGATCAGTCTGCGAATTCGGTCACCGTATTGTACAATGTATCTCTTTCCACTGCTTTTCTTTTCACCTGTTTTATTAGCGTTACTAATTGTTCTGTAGTCATTGAAGGCGTTTGCTCCTCAGAACCGGCCATAGAATATATCTTTGTGGAATCATCAATGGTTCCATCAATGTCGTTCACTCCAAAAGCAAGGGTAAGTTGTGCGTTCTGCCTGCCGAGCATTGGCCAGTACGCTTTGATATGTGCAAAATTATCTAGGTATAATCTCGATACCGCATACATCTTCATGTCTTCCGAAACTGTCGATTCGGGAACATCGCTCATGTCGTTCCCTTTGTTGCGAAACTTCAATGGAATGAATGTATTAAAGCCATGTGTTTTATCCTGTAATTGCCTCAGCCTTTCCATGTGATCAACTCGGTGCCAGTATTTTTCAATGTGGCCATACAACATGGTTGCGTTGGTATGCATACCTAAGTTATGCGCTGCCTCATGAATATACAACCAACCTGTACCATCGATTTTATCATCTGCTATTTTCTGCCTTACCTCGGGATGAAATATTTCAGCGCCACCTCCTGGAAGCGAATCAAGACCAGCTTCATTCAGATATTTCATTCCTTCCTCAACGGAAAATTTTGCTTTGCGAAACATATAGTCCAGTTCAACAGCAGTAAATCCTTTGATGTGCAGTCCGGGACGGTGCGCCTTTATTTTTCTTAACAGTTCCGCAAAAAATTCGAGGTTCATTTTTGGATGAACACCACCAACGATATGAACTTCGGTAACGGGTTTTTCATCGTATTGTTTTACGATGTCGAGCATATTATCCATTGTCAGTTCCCAACCCTCATCGCGGTGGGCATACAATCGAGAGTATGAACAAAATGCGCATGCATACACGCAAACGTTTGTAGGTTCTATATGAAAATTCCGGTTGAAATAGGTAATGTTACCGTGCCTCAATTCCCGAACATGATTGGCGAGCATGCCCAAAAAAGGCAGACTTCCTTTTTCAAAAAGTATCACTCCATCTGCTTCACTTATTCTTTGGCGGGAAATAATTTTATCTGCTATTTTTCTTAGGTCTGCATTTCCTTCGCGAAGGATCAATTCCTGAACTGGTAGCATTTTGTAAAATTACGAAGGAAAATATTAAGGGTATCCCAAAGGCCGCAAAGAAACCTCTGGGATCTTCATTGCGTTCCTTGGGGTACTCTTTTTCACTCCTTCAGTTCAAAGCCCTTGCTGTACACCCGCACATTATACAGCCACAATACTGCGCAATAGCGCCCTCAGGACCAGTTCTGCCAAGACTAACCCATTGACAGGACAGCACTTTACACTGTTCTTAAATGAACAATGTAAAGTAAAAAGTAAGGGCATTAAAAAAGCAGGTCGTTAAACCTGCCTTCATTTTTAATGATATCACTTGCAATTCTGACAGGTGCAGTATTTTCCGTAACGGCTCTTTATATATTAAGAAAAAAGCTGCACTGGGAATCTT